>CALCUH010000148.1 GCA_937907165.1 uncultured Bacteroidales bacterium
GAAATATATAGTGAATATGCTTTCTGTTAGCCTCGAAGAGGGCAATGCTATTTCATCAACAAAGTCGGTTCTTGTTCTGGCAAGCCGATGATGAGGTTGTAAGGTTTTCTTTTAACCTGTAACCCGTAACCTTTTTGGCATTTGTTTAGTGCGGTATGTAAGAAAAGAGGAGCTTTTTTTGCATATTAGAAATATTTATTGTAACTTTGTTGCGACTATGATGTGTTTGATTGTCACTAATCGTAAGAAGACTTATCTTTGAAAATAAATAAAAACTGAATAGAACATAATGAAGAAAAACATTTGTCAATGGTCAGCGGTCAACTGCATGATGTTATTTCTGCTTTCGGCCTTAACGCTGGTGTCGTGCTCTGACATGGACGAGTATTTCAAGGTTCCCGACGGTTTGAGTGGCTCCATCTACGAGGAGTTGGCTGCCGAAGGTAACTATAGCATTTTCCTTGAGGGCATAGACCGAGCTGGTTATAAACCGATAGTCAATGGTAAGTCGATACTTACCGTAGCTGCTCCGACGGACGAGGCGATGAAGGCTTATCTAAAGGAGACGTACGGACACGAGGACATCACGAAGCTCACTGATGCTGAGGTGAAGAAGCTGATAGGCTTCCACGTGATGTACTACTCGATGAAGAAGAGCGACTTTATTAATTTCCGTCCTGAAGAAGGTAATTACTCACTAACTTTATCTTCTTTAAATAAATATATGGCTGAAAATAATAATCGATTGTCCGAAGAGTATTTGGATAAGGATCATTCGGAAGAGGAGGATGATGAGTTCTCTGATGACTTCGAAAAGGAGTATGTAGAAAATTTCGAACGAGGCGTCGATGAGGAGAATATGGTTGAGGAGCGTTTCGACGATGAGTGGTTGGATGGCAAACGGACGCACGCCCGTTTCGACAATTTCTTCGTGGGACTTTTCGGCGCTGTCCTTCTGACGCTGATCACCATTCGCTTGGTGACTTATGCCGAATTGCCTGATCTCGGTTTCTCGGAATTGCTGAGGCACGTCTATGAGAGCGCGAATTTTCAAGGTATCATGATTACGGCTATGGTGCCAAACTTGATACTTTTTTTCATCATGTATAAATTAGAACGCTGGAATACCAATTATGGTGTTGTGGTGGCTTCTTTATTGATTACAGCGTTTATATTCCTTCACATCGTATGAGGTATTTTATCATTGCGGGCGAGGCGTCTGGTGACCTCCATGCCTCGAATCTTATGTCCTCCATCAAAAAGAATGATGCGGAGGCCGATTTTTGTTTCCTTGGCGGAGACTTGATGGCCGCTCAGGGCGGTAAGATGGTGCGTCATTATAAGGATATGGCCTTTATGGGGGTGGTGCCTGTATTGTTGCACGCCCGCACGGTTTTGGGTAATATCAAGCAGTGCAAGCAATCCATCATGGATTATAAGCCTGATGTGCTGATATTGGTTGATTATCCGAGCTTCAATTTGAAGATGGCTCAGTATGTGAAGGAAAACATGCCGGGTGTCCCTGTCTTTTACTATATTTCGCCTAAGCTTTGGGCTTGGAAGGAGTATCGTCTCAAATCGATCCGTAAATATGTGGATCGTGTATTCTCCATTCTTCCTTTTGAGGTGAAGTGGTTCGCCGACCGTGGCTACACGGTGGATTATGTGGGTAATCCGTGTGTGGACGCCGTGGAGTCCAGACGTCACAAGGATGAGCCTAGGGAGGCGTTCTGTGAGCGGACGGGTTTGGATGATAAACCGATTATGGCGCTTTTGGCGGGCAGCCGTATGCAAGAGATTAAGAGTTCGCTGCCCATCATGTTGGAGGCGGCTTCTAAATACAAGGATTACCAGTTGGTGGTGGCGGGTGTCAATTCGATTGAGAGGCAAGTGTATGATGATATCTTAAAGCCATACGGAGCGAAGATCGTCTTCGATGAGACTTATGAGCTTTTGCAGCAGTCTGAATTGGCGGTGGTCACTTCCGGAACCGCCACGCTGGAGACCGCTTTGCTGAGGGTCCCTCAGGTGGTGGTCTATAAGATGTCGGGTGGTTGGCTCTTCCATCGTTTCTTGGAATTGTTCATTCGTGTGCCGTATATATCTTTGGTAAACCTGATAGCCGACAAATGGCTCGTCAAGGAGCTGGTCATCGAGGATTTTACGGTGGAGAAGCTCCGCAAGGAGATTGATCGCTTGCGTGACGACGCTTACCATGCGGAGGTTATGAATGGGTATGATGAACTGATTGAACTTTTGGGACATGAGTCTGCTTCCGACCGTGCGGCGAACGCTATGCGTGATGCGTTGGTGAAACGTTGAAAGGGGGAAATCGTGAATTTTTAGGCGTGTGAAAGAGTGTTTTTACCTCTCTTCCACACGTTTTTCTTTTCACGAATCTCCTAAAGACGGGCATTTCTATCGTTTTTTTTACGGTTTTACTTGTTTTCTGTGATGATATATTTCCTGTGTGAATATAATAAAATCAATACTTCTTATAAGATAAACCATTTGCTACTTTTTTTGAATAAACACGCGTTTGGCTGTGAAAACGCTTGCTTCTTTCTCGAAAACTTCCTATATTTGTATTGTATGATGTACGAGTAAGGGGTGATATGGAAGAGTGTTAGATGTGTAGATTGAATTCCATATTATTTGTTGATTAGTTTTTGTGTTTATAAGTTTATTTTTTGGTGTCATTTTAATTTTTAGTGCTAATGGTAAGTTGTAAAAAGTTGTTCGGACCCGTGTTGGGCTTATTTGCTTTCATCTCAGATACTGGCGAGCCGGAATCGAAAAAGTATTTGACGATCGAAACAAAGTCAGGAAAGAAGTTCTCTTTCGCAATTCCTGATAATCCAATGATTTCCTTTAGGGATGGCAGTCTTATTCTTGAGACTTCATCAAGTTTGGCATATTCGGTGGATAACGTGAAAGGTTATCAGTTCTCTGAAAACCGTTCCAGTTTCCCTGAGATGTTGTCGGATGTTATCCGTGTCTTTTCCAGCCGTAGCAACATGATTCAGTTGATGGGAGTTCCTCCATTCTCTGACGTGGCAGTCTGCTCCGAGAACGGCGCTGTCCGCGATTGTGTCCATTCAGACGCTGAAGGAAGGGTGTGCATTAATGATAGATATTCGACGGGTACTTATTGGGTCACAATAGGGAACAAGTCGTTTCAATTGATAAAAAAATAAATAACGCTGATTGCTTATGGGTCAATTTTACTAGAACCTTAATAAACTACATATAATCGTCAGGTTTCCCCTGAGTTATCCTTGTCGGGTCGTCGGCTGGCACGCTTTCTCAAGTGTGCGCCGTATGTGCCGCGGCAATGATTGGATTGAATTTTGAGAAAGGCCCATAGGTGAAGTTGTTCCGCTGTTATTGTTGTTCCTGCATGGTCTAAAACGCACCATGTGATGACGGAGTTTGGCAGACGGAGCCTTTTAAGGGACATGGAATAGGAGCTCGAACTATTAATCGGACGATTGCCGACGAATGATAGGCGCCAAGAGACCGATGGTAGTGTCGAAGCCTCCCTCCACATCTCTTGAAGAGCGTTCCCTTCTTCAACTGTGAATACGCTTAATGTTTTGCCTTTGCTATGATAAATCCTTTGTTTTTCTTTCCTTTACTGAACGCATATTGTTGTTGCGAGAAAAAATGTGCGTTTCCCTTTATTCGCTATCCTACTTTTTTATATATTTGATTTTGAATTAATAAACGATTTTTTTTATGAAAAAATATTCTCACGCATGGCTTGCCTTTATGGCTATCAAAAGGTTGGAAATCATCGCTAATACGGATAATGGATCAGTGATTAAGGGTGTTAACGAAGATGTCAGAAAACATGCTAAATCTTTGGTGAAATGGTTTATGGATTACCGTGATTTTGTCATTGAGGGCGCATGGTATCCGGACGAAGTGTTCAAAGATATGAGTACCAGCCATATCGTCAAGTATAAGCCTGAGGGTAAATATACCGAGTTCCGGGGAATGCCCGCCACGCACTCCATTGCCTCTATGATGAAGAAGAAATCTGACCTTTACGGCAAACCCTATGACATCACCAAGGGCAATTGTGCGGACCGATGTGAGTCCATCGCCCATAGTATCGTCGACAACTTCAAGACTCTTTACAAGGAGGAGCGGGGGTGTCCGATCGCCACGACCAACAATCACATCGCATTGCGTTTCTTCATTCTCAGTCATTATGTGGCTGACTGCCACATGCCGTTCCATTGTGACGACCGTCCCTTCTCTGATGAGAAAGGCGTGCATGGTTCTATTGAGAAGAAATGGGAGGATCAGATTAAGAAATCGTTCAAAATCGATACAGACAATAATCGCTTTTATTATGGGGCAGACGGTTATCCGTTACCTTTGTCGCCTACGCAGCTGATTTTCGATGTTGAGGAGGAGTTGGGCAAGCGTCAGTATGTGCACGGGTGGGGTACAGGCAACTCCAGTACTTGGGACTTCATGAGCAGTGTCTCCCAATACTCGTATCTTTTCTCTTACTTCCTTGTACCGCAGACGTTCCAGAACACGCAAACCATCACGGAGTTTATGAAACAGACGGAGTGGGGATTGCGTTTCGACGAGTATAATAAGATGATTTTCTGTGACGCTATCGATTCCATCGCCCGTATCTGGCTTCATGTATGGATCAAATATAAGACTTGGGCGAAGTAGTAGTCTGTGTCTGGGGAATATACAGGAAATGATGAGGTGAAGGTTCGGTCAGATTAAGCGGTAGAGTATGAATAATCTTCATAATAGAGCACGGACAGAGATGTCCGGGCTTTTTTGTCAAGTCACTTTGTTGTTGGATATTATTGAATCATAGATGACCACATTATTTCGTCGATAAAATTATTCTTTTAGTCGATACCATAGAGATGGAGTGGGGTGATTTATATAATTTGTGATATGAATAAATAAAATTTAAAGTCATGAAGAAGTTGTTTTTAACATTAATCGCTTTAGCGACAATGTGCTGCGTGGTTTGCGCACAGGAATATTCACCCGCGCAATTCAGAAAGATGAAAGAGGAGAACGTAGTTCCTTCCAAAATAATTACGATGCAAGGAGATACAATCAAAGGTTTTTTGAAGAGGATGATTGTCCCGACTCCCAATGATTTAGGATATGATCCGAACGATTTCAACAATACGGTGACCCGCAAAGTGTTGGAGCCCATCGTTCAATTCCCAAGCAAGGTGATGTTCATCTCCGAGAATGATTTCCTGCGAGTAAATATCAGCAAAGAGATGTATAAAATCTATACTCCTAAAGAACTGAAAGGGTATATCTATAATTATATAGGAGAGAATTTGACGTTCAGGTCGTTGAAGGTGTCGTGTGCCAATTTCACATATAACGGTTACTATTTCGTCCAATACGTTCGTGATCTTACCGATGGAGAGGTGTTTTATGAATATTATTTCCCATTTGAGGGAAATGAAGGCTTGGAGCCTCATGATTTGGAGTCTTTCACCCATGCCCATCATGCGCTTTATGAACCGAGCAAGAATCGGGTGATTTTGGTGGAAGACGAGAAGCCGGAGAACTTTTACGAGAAACGTTGCCCGCAGATTGTGGAACGTTGGAAGAACGACCAGTACACGAACGTTTCCGGCAAGAAGGGGAGTAAGCTGAACAAATGGGCTAAGTTGGCTGCGAAAGTTGACCAGTCAAGCCAGGACAAGGCAAGGGAAAAGGCCTTTGAGGATTATGTGAATACTTGCGTCGATAAGCGCTGATAGGCTTTACAAGCATAACAACAAAAAACTCGAACAGAAATGCTCGAGTTTTTTGTTTATTGGGAGTATGGGATTGTTATTTATTTTTCCGTACACTTTTTCCATGAATTCAATGGTCGTCACGGACCATGTGTACATTATTCGGATTCTTAGAGTTTTTTTCTGCATCTTCTTTAGAAATAAAAGTGCGTCCTTCATCTGACACCCATTTATACTTTACTGCAGAACCTATCGAGTCCTTGTTCTTGCCTAAATTTAAGAAAATGGCAAAAAGTAATCCAATGACTAATATGGCTCAGATGACTATGAAGATATACTTGAATGCAAGCATGGCAACAGCTAAGCAACCCACAATACCCAAATAGGCTGCGATGATTGCAGAAATTACTCCAAGTATTTTCCCGATTATGCCTAATTTCTGTGACGAGAATAAAAAGAATGCTACAATCGCAAAAATAATTGCTGCTACAATGAATAAGATGTCATTCAACAGAAAACCCGCATCACCTTTGGCCATCCGCATTGCCTCTGATTCGTCTGAATTCGTGTTCACATTATATGTTAGAAAAAACTGTATAAATCTTTAAAAATCAGCGTGTTAAATTTGTGTATTACAACCAGTTCACCGAACGCTTACCTGTTTTTTATAAATTCTATTCAACATAATATTAATTATATAACAAAATGAGAAGTTACAAATATTTGATAATGAGGGAATTAACAAAATAATTAATAACAAAAATTTGTAATATTATGTTGAATTTGAAAATTACTATTAATGTCGAAACAAGGGCTTTCGATTTGATTCGGAACAAACATAACCTTCCGGAGATCATAAAAAAGGATTTATGTAAAATATTAGGTTGCAATTATTCACAAATGAATAAAATTAAGATCTCATGGAAAGAAGTTATTTCGAAAAACGATTAAGCGATTTATTTTTATCAGAATCCGACACACACGCAAAATTAACATTTGAAGTCGGCGAAGATTTCAGGACGGGCGATTATCAATATATCCGCCCGTCCGATTTGGGAATCGATATACATTTTTTTGACGTCAACGGGAATATTATATATTATGATGAGGAATCGCCGTTGGCAATGCGTTCAGGAATGGCGAAAAGTACTCGTAAAGTATATAAAATAACAAGGTTGGAAAATCCAACAGGAGATATGAAATACAAGTTTCCAGCCGCTGTCGGCGAAACATATCCGTTTATTCCTGTTGAGTTATGCAAGAAGTTCAAGGCGGGAGAAAAAATTAAAATATTGTATTTAACCGAAGGAGCGTTCAAAGCGTTCAAGGGATCAAAACACGGATTGGACGTTATCGGATTGACTTCGATAACGCATTATAAAAACAGCAAAGGAACAATATATCGAGACGTGGCGCGGATCATAGAAAAATGCGGCGTCGAAATAGTGTGTATGTTATACGACGCTGATTGCTTGGATATATCGAAAAAAGATCTATCTGCTAATGAAGATATATCACGGCGTCCCAACACTTTCTTTAATAGTATGATATCGATTTACAATCTTTTATTGGAATATAACGTCGATATCTATTTTACACACATATTACAAGACGTAGAAGGCAATCCAAAGGGGTTAGATGATTTGTATTGTAAATTCAACGGCAACGAAGAGTTAATAACGAAGGATCTATATTCTTTATCACGGTGCAACGATTTTACGTTCAAACTTAATTTAAAGACTAATTTCAAGCGCCTAAAAACATATTTCGGATTAAAAAATCATATAACGTTTTTTAACAAACACGAAAAGGAGATAACGGAAAGCGGATCTAACACGTTCGTTTTTTATGGGTCACGATATTCGTTCAAAATCGACGAGAATAGCGGAGATTATATTGTATCCTTAGAAATGCCAGCGGATCTAAATAAATACTTTCGGTGTGGCGATGATTATTTCGAATTGGTTCCGACTCCAAATCCGTTTGGAGATGTTGAAGAAATATTAACAAAACGTTCACTAAAAACCATAACAGACGATTTCGGGAAAGACGCCGTAAGTCACATTAAGAAATATAAAGCGTTTGTGAATATTCCAGAAAACGTATCATATCAGAGAATAATAAATAACTGTTACAATACTTACAATCCAATATTACATGAACCGACGTCCGGGAATTGGTATTGGACGGAAGTTTTTTTAAAACACATTTTCGGAGAATATTACGAAATCGGATTAGATTATCTTACAATCCTATATAAGCAGCCAACGCAAATATTACCAGTTTTATGTTTAGTTTCAGAAGAGAGAAGAACGGGAAAGACGACGTTTTTAGACTGGCTTTGCGATATATTCGGCGACAACGCCTGTAATATTGGTAATGAGGAACTTAAATCGCAATTTAACGGCGTATTCCTACAAAAGTTAATAGTTGGAATCGACGAAACGTCTTTATCTGATAACAGAGAAATTACAGAACGTCTAAAAATGTTATCAACGGCAAAGAAGATAGCGACACAAAGGAAAGGTGTAGATTTTACCATTTCTTACAACTTCTGCAAGTTCATTTTATGTTCGAATAAGGTTGATTCATTTATATATACAGACAGCGAAGAAGTACGTTTTTTTGTTTTGAAGGTTCCTACAATTCAGGGCGTAGAAATAACGGATATCAGAAAAAAATTATACGATGAAATTCCGGCGTTTCTGAATTTCCTTCAAAATAGAACAACAACTTACAAGAAAGAAACCCGCGCTTGGTTCCGATATGATCTTATAAGAACACAGGCGTTTGAGGATCTGTGCGAAAAACAAAAACCCAAAGTTCAAAAGATAATAGAGACGTTTATAAAAGAAACAGTTGAGGATTTTGAATTACCAATTTTAAAACTAACAAAACAAGCGTTAATAGACCGTCTACCAGAGTTAAACAAATATGAATCACAGATAAACGACACTTTAAAAAAAATAGGCTGTGAGAAGGGAGAAAAGACGGAGCGTTTTAAAATCCCATATTGGTGTACGTCGGAAAATTTTTCGGATCCATTCAAACGCGAAAAAGACTATATCGGAAGACCATTTATATACACAAGACAAATAACACATAACAAATAGAGTTTAAATAACCCAATATTAACAAAAAATCAAATAAACAATGAAAAAGACAAATTATATAGTAGTAGATTGTAAGTATAATTATACTTATAGCATATTCAGCAAGTACCAAGCGATCAAATTTGCGAAAGAAATTATCAAAAGTGGAAGAGGTGCTATTGTTTATAAAATTGACATAGAAACAAAAAAAATACAAGAAGTAGCAAAATTTTATTTGAACAAACCCTTTTTCGCCACAAGGCGAAACAATACCGGAGAATATTAAAAATCAGATGATTAAAGAAATGAAAGCGACAATTGAAAAACGAATGAGATTCAAAGAGATAAAAGAAGCGTACACGGACGACGAAATATCAGATATGTTACATTATGCGTCTAATTGCGAAAAAAAAGAAAAATGCCATTTTTGCCACTTTTATTCTGGGTGCGCACAAATATACCCGTTGTCAAAAATTGTCGTAGTAGATTATTCAAAAGACAAATCCGGATATCATGGTACGATAAAAATTTTACCGTGTTTCGGAACCGTTCACGCGGCAACATTTATAGCGTTAACACAAGCAATTGAAACAGCAATCGAAATATACGAACATAATTGCGATTTAGTACACATAGACGCCATACCATTTATTATGCAAAAAAAGGATTATAAATTAAAATACATACGACATGGGAATTAGATGTTTTTTTTTAGGTCACGAATATGACCGTATCGGGGAATCCGAAATTTTAGAAATAAGAAGTTTGGGAACGTCTTGGAAAAGAAAAGGAAAACACAAACGGAAAATATCAAGGACACGGCGAACGACAGGTTATTACATGGTCTGCAAACATTGTGGGAAAATAATAAACAAAAAAAAAGGAAATGAAACATATAATTAATGTGATTGAAAAGATACAAGACGGATCACGAAAATACGCCGTAGAAGTTGACGGGAAAATTTTTTATTCGATTGATACTTTACATTCGGCGATAAGTTATGTAAATGAGCAATTCGGAGCCGTCCCAGATACGATAACTATTAACAATAAAAAATTTAACCTCAATATGATAGAATGAACGAAATTAAGATAAGACAGATAAAAGAAGATATATTCGTTATATATAGCGGATTCCAATTTGTCGCAAGCCGCGAAACACTGGAAAGCGCTTGCGAATATGTTAATAGAGTTTTCGGGCGGGACGCCGATTCGGTAGAAATATTTAAAAATTTAATATTTTGATTATGATACAATGGATTTCAATTTTTCAAAGCGGTTATTCAAAATTGTGGTATGTTACAGTAGATCACATTCCGGAACAAGTTTTCAAAACTTTGGAGGGCGCAAAACAGTACGTCAAAGAAAAATACGGAAGAGAACCAGACAGAGTAGAACAATAATTTAACTTTAATTCCAAAAGTCATGTAATAGGGCGGGGAATCTCCCCCGCCCTATTTTTTTTGTCGCAATTTGGAACAATACGTTTTTTCAGAAAAAAACATAATTTTCAAATTAAAAATTTTTCGAATTGCGTTTTTTTTTGTTACAATTCAAAAATAGAGGTTAATATGTTGATTTTCAATTTTTTATTTTGTAACATTTATGTTACATTTTGTTACATTTTGTTACAAATGTTACAAATGTTACAAGAATGTTACACAAATGTAACAATATAATACAATGAAAATCAGATACATATAATTGTTTGTAACAAATGTAACATTTGTAACATATTTTTTTGCTTCTACTGAAAACAAGTAAAAAAAGCCTGTAAAATAAATTTTACTGCTGTAAAAAAAACGTATATATTTATTGCTGGTAATAATTAACAACAAACCCTTATTTATTATTCAACACACCTTGAGAAATAGAATTTTTGTTATTAAATCAAATCAAACAAACAACGGTTATAGGGACTTGGGAAAGCCCCTATAATTTTATGATATTCAAAAGATATATCACAGATATTTTATCGTTAAACGCCAGATAAATATTAGATAATGAATATACAAATAGAAATTAAAGAAATTAATTCGAACGATGTAGCACAATTCCTTCACTGTAATAAACGCACGGCGCAACGGCGATTGGAATTATTGCGATTAGCATATAACCTTCCAAAACGTGCCATAATAACTTTGGATCTATTCTGTGAATATTACTGTATCAGGGAACAGGATATAAGGATAAAATACTACCGATAAGCGACAATCCCCCACCCCACCAAATTTATATTTGTCCGTATGAAAAAGAAAAACGACAATTCGGATATTATAGCGTTTGGCGGGCTTTTGCTTCCATTCTTGGAAAGGAAAAATAAAACCGTCAAATCGACAACCAGTAATAATGCGTTGTCGCGCTTTGATAATTACCCAACAAGCGGCGGAAGTTACAGCGGCGGTTATTACGACAAATTGACCGAACAGAAAATAACCGAACAGAAAAAAAAGGATTCCGCGTCATATTTGGGCGATAAAACCGCGACCGCAATATATGACCAATTTTATGATTATTCAACCGATCAATTAGGAATAGTTAATGGGACACCTTATGAATATTGGGACACGGAAAAACGTTGTTTGGCGTTAAGATGTAGAATCGTTCCTAATAGTTTTTGGTTTGGTTGTGAAAATGGCGTCAAGGAAGAAACCAAACACGATATGACACGCGGATTTTACACAGTCCAAAATACAATACAGTATCAATATTTTGCGTGTTTCTTAGAAGTTTTTAACCCCCTATCCCCTTCTGATACGGATAGTTCCTACCACAAAATAACAATTGAAAGTATTTCATCGGATCGGGACGACGATTTATCCAAAACAGGTATCTATATAAACGGATCTGTTTTACCATACGTTGATAACGATAAAATGTTTTGTGATAAAGAATCAATCAAAACGCGTTTGGATTATGGAATTTTTAAATATTTGCGCAATTTAAACAGAAAAACATGGGGCGACGCAAAATATGAATCGTCTTTGATTCCAGATTATAAGGATAGCCCGTTAGCAATCCCGCCCCGCACGTCTATTTATATTCCTGTTATTCTGTCTTTTTTGCCGCAGTATAACGGGGAGTTGAAAAAGGGATCAGATTATCTTCCGTTGGCTTTTTCGTCGTCTTACGATTTGAATAATGAATTTCCAATCGATGATTTCAGAATTGATGTAACGATAGGAGTTCAGGAAGGTTCCGGACGTCATGTTAACGAATGTCACATTTGTAGACAAAAAGCGGCTAAGGAGAATTATAAATTTTCTTTTGAACGTTCGATATCATACAGCGTTCAGGACGAACAATATATGAGATCAAAAGGATATCCAATTTATGATCGTGATATGTTTTGGGCGACTGTTTTTAATGACGCTAAACCAGCGTTTAAAAATGACGCCGGGCAATTAATGACGCGTCAACAATACCAAAGATCATATCTATATAGTTTCAAATCGTTTTTAGATGTTTCCGGAATAAAATCGGCATTTGGATCGCTTCCGGATAAATACGTACTGTGATGGAAAAAGAGGTTAAAATTTTAGGTGGAGCGGCAATTATATTTGGCGGTGCTTATTATATAACTTATCGACGTGCTTACAATGTGTTGAAAAATTGTCGTTACGATATATCCCGTGTGTTTATCGACACAATAGACAATAACGGATTTGTGTTGGGAATCCGCGTTAAAATCGTCAACCCTTCCAGCAGAGAAGTAAGCGTGGAAAACGGAAACAATCTGTTATTGTATATCAATACATATCCAGTCGCCCGCGTTCAAGTTCCATTCCAACAATTTATCAGAGCGAAGGAGACGACAGAATTAACGTTGGCTGTTGTCGCGAGATGGAACGATGTTTCGCAATGGTGGAATATTTTGTTAGATCTGGCGAATACGGCGGATCTGAAAGTCGCTGGCAAATTGCGCGTTAACGGCTTGTCGGTTCCTATTCCGCCTATAAGCGTATATCAATATAATATCGACGATATTGTTAGAACGATTAAAAACCATAATATGTAAAATTGTTCCACGTGGAACATAATTAATTTATTATGAATGATTTAGACGTTAAAAACGAAAAAAGAATAGTAAAGAAAAACGGCGTTACAAAAGATATTGTTAACGCGGTTGTCGATTGCTATAATACGCACCGAAATAGCGTGCCGGAATCGTTGTTAACTTCTGTCGCTTCTGATGACCCTTACGAGATCTGTTACAATATTTGGGCGTGGGTTATTGACAATATAAGATACGTTAAGGATCCAGACGGGCAACAATGGATTAAAACGCCGGCGCGGTTAATTTACGATGGTTGCGGAGATTGTAAGTCAATGTCGATTTTAATTTGTTCCGCCCTTTCGAAAATGGGAATTAAAAATAAATTCCGATTCACTTCTTACGACGGATCGTCCAATTATACGCACGTTTACCCGGTTGCGGTTATAGACGGCAAAGAATTACCAGTCGACGCCGTGGCGATGATACAGCGCGGAACACCGTTGGGGGAACAGGTAGAATATTCAAAAAACAAAGACTATATGAATACAACTGAAATTTCAGAATTAAGCGGCTGGGGTATTTCTTTTTGGGAAGGCGCTTCCGTTAAGTTGACCGATAATATTTCCGTTGCGCAAAACGTTGCGGAATCATTCAAGTTAATAGGATTAGTTACGGACGATCATAGATTGTATGATCGTTTCGATATCCTTTCAAAACTCATTGAAAAATATGAGACAAACGAAAAATTGTTCCGCCTTGCGTGTTACGCTTGGTTGACAAAATTACATTTTAAGATCAGTTACGAAGGAATCAGCGATGGCGCGAGATCCGCATATGTTTACGAATGTGAACGATATGTAAGAGATTTTGAAAAACAAGAATTTAAAATTGAGGATAAATGGCTATCCAACAAATTTTTTCAGGAAAATTGGAACCTGTTGGAAACGCAGATCTTCCCCGTGTTGGATAGATATAGACCAGATACGGACAATACAAGAGTAGGCGCGGACCTTTACGCGATGAATATTGTGGGATTATATCTGTTCATACCTGATACGGCGCTTAGCAAGACGCAGCGAAAGAAAAGGGCGGAACAAAATAATTTCGTTGATCTGATTATAGGATCTTCCGTTTTCACGCCGTTGGCGGCGTTAAATTACATTTACGCCGGATTCGTATCGAAATTGCACGCGACGCCGACAACCGTATATAACGCAATGTTCAATAAAAATTTGGATATAGCGTATATAAATGATTATATCGAAGGACGTGCGGAACCTTACGAAAATGAGGTTACAGGAGTCCGAATGTGTGGCGATGATTCAGATGATTGTTACGTAGTGGAATACAATCCAAATACACAAACTTACGGCGCAGTTGTTCAGGCGACAGAAGTTAAGGAAAATCAGATTACGTCTGATGATTTGGAAGGTTGGATTAATAATGGCGTTAAATGGTTCACACAAATTTGGGGATCCATTACAGGAAACAAAACGAATGGTAACGGTATAATTCCGTATGTGTCTGATAATAGCGGTTCCGGTTCTGGCTGGTTAATATTCGCCGCTATCGTTGGCGGCGGTGCGTTCCTTTTATCCAGAAAAAACAAAAAACGTAGAAGATAAATGAGAATCGGAAGCGTAGATATTAACAATGTCTCAAAAGTCTGGCAAGACGGATTAACGGACGCGGCACAACGTCAAAATCAAAGATTGATTTTTTCGCGAATTGATTTCATGTTGTCTTATCTGGCTTCGGATCCAAAGGCGGACGCCGACCAGATAAATAATCTGATAACTGTATATTGGATTGAAAACGAATTAATCAAAGAGTTTGGCGGGAATGATCTTCTACTTTATCGCGCTGGCGTAATACTGTCTAATTATTGTAATGATCTAATTAATTATTCAGGATATCAGAGAGACGCGAACGCACAAAACGTTTTACAGGATATCAAAAGAAAAACCATTAATGGGAGCGAAGCGCCCGGCGATCTTAGATTCTTGCAAGAATGGGAAACAGATGTCGTCGCCCAGAATTATTATATAGATTTCGCGACTGGTTCCGCTTCTCCCGTCTATGAATCAGCGGTAATAACAGGAACGGAACCGGAATTGGCGGACGAGTTTAAAAAGGTTGCGGGCAATCTGGTATATACCGCGGTCCCGTATAATTTAATCGACACACAAAAGGCGAAACAAAAATATTCCAGTCAAGGCGCCGTAATTTCTGAAATGTGCGCAGCGGGATTCGGTTATACACAGGCGATTTGTAATAACTATATAAATTCGTCTATCATGGACGCTTCTGGCTGGAATCCTACTGAATACGTTAAGCAAATGAAATTAGCGGGTGCGGAAGGTCAACAAATAGGCGTAGGCGATGGCGGATTGACGGCGGCAATTTTTGGTTTGGTTTCGGCGTTTATCGCCGCAGGAACAACCATATTTACGACGATATACAGCGCCCGCCACAAGAGTAACACGGAGAGCGCCACAAGTGCTTTATATAACGCCAGATCATCATACGCGGAAATTCCGGATTGGTTGCGTATTGGAGATGTTGACGGCGACGGAACCGACGACACGTTAAAAATTTATGGTGCCGGTGTGGCGGCGCTTGCTGTGTTGTATTTTGCCACGAAGAAGAAAAAATGAAAACGAACACTATTTATTATTAACATTTAAATTTTTACGATCATGGGAAAAATGAAAATGAAAAAGTTTCCACGCCGTCCGAAGGCGTCGGCGTCAAACGCAGTTAAGGAAAGTTATTTGAAGAAGGTGGCGGAAATCAAGAAGGAAAACGCCCGCCGCGTGTCTGAAAACAAAAAATCCGTTGCGTTGGACAAGCGAATTTCCGACGCGCTTAAAAAGTAATTATATGCCTAAGAAATATACAGACGACGAGCGCGAAGAAATTCTTATCGATTATGCGGGAGCGTCGATAGATTTTTTGAAGGGCGCGTATTGTGTCGGCGGTTTCAACCAAGAGACGCAAGAGAGAATGTTATATTACTTAACCGGCTATCGCCACTTTGAAACATTTGTTGAAAGTGAGATAGAGGGAGAGGAATAAGAAGTAATTTTTAATTTAAATATTTATGAAAGCGAAATTTAATTTTATGTCAATTATCGGCGGTTTGGCTGGCGGAATGGCAGCAAGTTACGTCGAAACATTTTTTGAGAAAGAGGACGGAACGAAGGACGAGAAATCCTATACCCCTTCTATTGTTCAAGCCGTAGCGGGCGCCGCTATCAGCGCATTTACAGCGCCAGGCGGAGCGATCCACGGAATTGGCGATGGTATGGTCGGCGCCGCTGGTTATTCAATTGCGAAAGTTATTTCCGCAAATTCGGACGACACAACGCCTAAAAATTCTGGCGTCGGACAACTTTTACAAAGTCAAAACGCGGTAGGCGCTATCGGTCGCCGTTTTCGTCGCCGTCCTATCAGCGGAACGGAAGAGACGGGCGGACAAAATGCAGTTCAAAACGTTCAATAACCGTGCGACAGGATTAATTTTTTTGGATCATTAAAAATTTTATTATTATGTCAAAACAAGTAACTAACATCGACTTTATCCGCAATCGCTTTGCAAAGGCATTGGATTATTACGGAAAGAAAGGTTTGGCGCCTCAATTGTCATTCCTTCGAATTGAGGAAAATTTGGTAAATGGTAACGGCGTTTATTCGTTCAACATCAGGAAAGAAAACCTTTCGCCCGTTGAAAGAAATCTAAGAAGAAACGATTTGTTTCTTACGTTGGGTTTATCTGTCATGGTACGTATTGAGGATGGCGACCGCGCCGGCGTTTTGCCTGTCATGACTTCCGTTAAGAAGGGAAGAGAGACCAAAACGGCTGCTACTGCTTCTGATCCATGTATCTACACTGTCGACGCTCCGGGCTTCGAAACCGACGATATCAAGGCGCTTTATAATGGTGCTTTGAGCGTACAGACCCAAACAACGGTTAATTTCGAAGCAATGCCGGCTTCTTTGTTCCTTCGTGAATCTGCTAATATTGAGGGATTGCAAGCGAATTACAACAAGGACACCAACAACGAATTTGATATCGAAAGTAATATCAAGACGTTGGCGGAAGAATTGATCTTCGCCGGAACACAGGATCACAAAATCGTAATGTCGTTCCCTTCATTTGCTGGATCCAACTATCAAGCGTTGCAAGGTGGTAACGGAACAAGCACCAGCGACGACACGAAGATCCCTAACACTAACTACCAATCAAAGATTGTCTTCTTTGCTTTGGGTTATTTGATTCCGGGCGGAACAGACGATCGTTTCAAGAACGACCCGTCAAACCCTTATTCAGGCGCAATCTAAAAGCCCGCAACCTATACAAATTGAATTGGTTTGTATAAACAGGCGGGGGAGACGTCTCAACATGGGGAGCGATACCCCACCCCGCCCCGAATAAAAATATTTTTGTTATGATAATACAAAACGCCGATACTTTCTTTCTGCGATGGACAAACGATCATCGACAATTATATTTCCCGCATGAAGCGTTTACGCGCGGGAAAGTAAAACATTTACTTGTTATCCCCGGAATTGTTTACGATGATTATATAATGTCTCCGGGCGGCGAATGGGTGTCACCGCAATTACGAAGCCAGTACGATAACCCCAGCGAATTAAACGATACATTAACATTATTCGATCAATGCGGAAACCAGTTGTTAGACGCTTTACCGTTGTATGATCTTAAATTTATCGCTGAATCAGATTCGAACGGATCTTATTTGACAACCGCACAAGGAGCGAAATTCAAGGAAATAAATTCAAACATAGATCCTTCACTGTCTTACGTAACAGTATCGGAAACAAGGGAAATAAGCGATGATTCAGAAGTAATAGCGATAACCGCTATATACGACAGCGGAGAACAGGAACCGCAAATTATTACGACGCGTTCAAAAACATTTGACGTTGACACGTCCGAAAAAATGATTTATTTATCTGATATCACTTACTATTTTTTACGTGATAAGAAGGTTAAAAAGATTGAAATTCGTGGTTTGGATTATTTCGAAGACTTCGAAGAAAATTTCGCGATTGCAGATAAATTCATAACAATAAGAACTTTTGACGGCAAAACAATCAATCAGTTACCGACGATGTTTTTATGTAAGAAGGGATATAAACAATATTCCAGTTATATAACGGATTATTCCAATTATCGTTCCGCTAACGATATTTTCTTCGATAATCTGCAAATCGACGAGGATAAAACCTTCATTGAAAACCCTTATCCAACACGTTTCAAAGGAACAATTACTTTTTATTATTAAAAATATAAGTATGGGAAAACAGATAATATCAGGCGGCGTCGGCGTCGCAATTAGATTGACCGGATTAAAAACGCCGTTCCCTTATATCCCAGAGATAGAAGGGAAAACAATAAAATATATCGATATCGCAAATGGGCAATATGATCCAGACAATCATTCATTGTATAGTACTTATTACCCCAGTATTGACGTATCGTTGTGCCGCAAAGGAACCAACGATATATTCATAAACAGAATGAGCGCAGACGCGTTCAACCCGGAAAGCAATTTGGGAAACAGAATGTATATAGGACAACAGATCGATACGCAACAATCGTTTTTGAACTGTCCCGCCGACGAAATCGGCAATTATGTTTTTATGTGCTTTTTCTGGCAAGATTCCGAAATCAGGCAAGAACATAAAACGACGATCGTTAAAGAAAATCCAAATTCAGTAATTATCCGCGGTCCAAAATCATTTTTCCCGGATAATAGAATTATTGCGGGTAAACGTTTTACCGCCGTATATGGTTCACAATCCATAACGGATTCAGAAGGGAATGAAAATTTATTTTCCGGGTACGACGAGGATTATTATATTAATTTGGTTAGAGGATCTAACGTTTTTCTGAAAAATGTTCCGTTGAATCTTTTGAAGAGATATAACAACTGGACTAATTATTATGAGTTTGACGGCGTAGAAATCGACCAAACAAACAGTTGGATTGATATTCCACAAAACGATATAGATTCCGGATATTATATCGGTAATTGCATAGTCCTTAATTTCGAATATAAAGAGTAAAGAAAGGAGCGATTATGGTTGTAGGCATAGAAGAATTAATTAAAATCGTTCAACAGAACGATATTAAAAATTTCGAAGTTCGTTCGACGTTATCCGATTCCAATTCAACGCAATTAAGAACGGACGAAAAACAGACGCCACAAGAGAAAATAAATTTGTTGCGTGCGGTAATGTCGAATAATTACGGGCGTTTCCATTTGCTTGGATATGACACACAATCGCAAGCGAAAGGGAGAATGGATATAGAATTTATGATCCGGGAAGAAGCAGCGCACGAACCAGCAAGGCAAGAACCTCAACGCCCGCAAATGAGCGCCGTTCCAGAGGGTTATATTTCAAAAACAGAAGTGGAACAGATGTTGGAGAATGTGACGTTAAAGAACGAATTGTCGGGGCTTAAATCGCAAGTCGAAGATTTAAAGAAAGAAAAAAAAGAACTGGAAACACCCGTCAACGAATTTTTTAAAAACTTAGCGCCGATCGCCAGCGTATTGGCGCAAGGACTTATTTCCAAACACGTTCCAGCGATGTCACAGGCGGCGACCATCGGAGAAGTCGGAGCAGATCCGGAACAGGAACAGGCGATTAACGAAAAAATCATCGAACAAAACAAAATCGACGATTTATTAGACAGATGGGAAACAGAAGATCCCGAAGCGTTGGAAATGTTGGAAAAAATCGTCGAGTTGTGCGAAAATAACCGCGCAATGTACGACACCGCCAAAAATATGCTAAAAAATATGTGATTATGATGTTAGATTTCATTAATACAAAAACAATCCTCCGCGCCGCTGGTATCGGTGCGGGCGCATTTCTGATTTATAAATTATCCGCGTCGGCGCAAGAGAAAAAGAGAAAGAAGCGTATCGAAGCGCAGATCAACATGGAAGAGGAACGCGCGTTAATGAAGTCAAACGAACGAACAATCGACGACACAACCGCACAAAGTATCGCACAGGCGTTATTTATTGCGATGGACGGAACGGGAACGGACGAAGACGAAATAGAAGCCGTATTAATAACGCGCAACAGACTAACAAGCGCCGATATTGTCGCAGTAAATAAGGCGTTTGGAATACAACAATATGGAACTTTTGGGAAGCCGTGGTGGGGTTCAGGCGAGGAATTAAATTTGGTTGGCTGGTTCAAAAAGGAATTATCGAACGGATCTTCCTTATATAAGGTTTTGCAAACGAAATTCACGCAAGCCGGAATAGATTGGGACTAATAAACACACGTCGTATGTTGTTTTTGGCAGATAAAATAAAAAGCACTGAAAAAGCCGCTTTTCAGGCGGAAGTTATCCAGATGGGAGACGATTTGGGATTTGATCCAAATTGGCTCATGATAGTTATGTTTCTGGAAAGCGGATTGAACCCGCAAGCGATAAACAATACGACAGGCGCAAGCGGGTTAATTCAATTCATGCCCAACACGGCGAAGAACTTAGGAACGAGCGTTGAAGAGTTGCGCCAGATGTCCGCCGTAGATCAATTGGAATACGTCCGCGTTTATCTGTCAGCGTACAAAGGTAAATTCAACACGTTAGCAGATCTTTATTTAACTGTGTTTTATCCCGCGGCGGTCGGGAAAAGCAATGATTATGTATTAGGATCAAGCAGCACCAACGCGGCTAAAATCGCCGCACAAAACAAAATATTCGACACGAACAAAGACGGGATCATTACAAAAGGCGAAATCGTCGATTACATGAACAATTATGCAAAGCGTTTAGGATTCATAGAAAAGGCGAAAAAATATTCCTTTATCCCGGCGATTTTATTATTAGTCGTATTTATTTCAAAAATTTAAGATCATGGATTATAAAGTTAGATATCGTTTCGAAAACGTGCGGAAAAACTTCAAGTTAACGCACGATAATTTTTCATGTGTGATGTTTTCAAACATGGGCGACAGCCCGGCGGAAGTACAAAATATAATTTTACAGCCCGGCGAAAGTGTATCATTCAACGAAGATCCGACTGTATATATTGAAACAGATTTTGTAATTAAGTTTTTTCAGGATTTAATTTCTGATAATCCGTTGATTGTAATAACCTGTTCCTATTACGAACGAATTAAACATTGTTGATATGGCAATAGATTTCAAGACAAAAACAGGCGGACAATCGGAACCCACACAGGATATTAATGTGGAATCCCCAGACAATACCGTTAACATATCTCAAAGCAGATCAAGCGAAGAAGAAAAGATATTCGATTTGTCAATCAAAGATAAAATCGAAGTCCAAGGCGTTGACGGCGGAGCCGTTAACGTCGAAAAATCGTTTAATGGTTCCACGGGTGTAACGACATTCGAAGTTTCCGCTAACAACGCAACTGAACAAAACGACGGTTTTTTGCGCGCTGTCGGAAAATACCAAATAGATCACGCACAATTAATAGAGACCGAAGAACAGTCGGAATCAGCGAACGACGCCGCAATTTCTTTGATCTCAAAGGATTCGGAATATTTCCCGGTCGATGGGCAAATGATGACATGGAAAGATAGCGAAGGGAAGTTACATTTATCGAGGTATGAAGGACAACCAAACCTATATGATTTCCCGAAAAAAAATTGGATTCAAGCCGTATATACAAACGACGGTTATATAGTTGTATTAAGCAAATCAGGGAACGAACAGAATCCAAGCGCCGGAGATTTTCTAATTGCAAGATCAAACGGAAACGGGAAATGGGAAACGTTTTATTCTTCTGGTTATGAGAATTGGGCGGATCTCTTTTATTTTTCGAACGATAATTTAATTATTGCATTAAGTAGAAACAGTTCCCAAGAAATAATGTTATCTTATGACAGCGGATTAACATGGACAAAAAAAACGTTACCTTCTATTTCATATTGGGAAAATATTTGGATTGATTGGGACGGAAACTACGTTTTTTTGAATAGAAATAGCGGGGATAGCATATGTGTTAAAACTTCTGATTTTAATACATATATTGACTGTACTAACGATTATCCAGCAAAAGTAAATATGTGTTCATACGTCGGAACAAACAAATTCGGATCATCGACAGGTTGGATATGTTTTGCAAGAGAAGACAATTACGGCGTAAATTATACAAGAAAATCAAATGGGGAATGGCAGAAACTATTTAAAGGCACCTCATATTATGATTACGACAAGTTGATTATATATAAAGTGTTTTGTATCAATGATAATACATATACTGATATATATACATTAATTGATAAAGATTATCCAACAAAAGGATGTTTTATTCACATCAATAGAGAATTATATGATGTACAATCAGTATTGATCGCGGAACCTTCTAATTTTATTATTCCGATCTCTTATGAAAAAATCGATTATTATTATTATAGATTTACTTTTATTACAGGAAAAAATGATGGATTATATAAAGAAATCTATTATGGAAGAATAGACAATTTTTTTAATAAAGAATTTTCCGAAAAAATATTTGATGGAAATTATTGTCATTTCACGAAATTGGGCGAAGATCAACAAATAATTAATGTATTTTCGTTTGGTGGTGTATTTTATGACAATTCCGGGAACCAATCTAATTTTAATGCAAGAATAAGCGCCGACAGAACAACACAAAAAATTAATATAATTCCGCCAGACAATTGGCGCGAAATCCCATTAATAGACGACCAAGAAGAAGGATTTTTATTCGCACAAGACGGGCAGGCAAAAACAGCCAATTTAGGCGATTTCCTGTCAAAAGAAGTTATAGACGGCGGAACCGTATTGAAAACCGTACATTCAGACAGGACGACGGAATATTCTAATTACAGAATGTTATCTGCACAAGGAAACGTAATTTGGGTACAAGTCGCCCCCGCTTCGATGGTAGACAATACGACGAAAGTTTATTCAGACGAAGCCTGTACAATCGAAATCGGAATCGTTACGGCACATTCGTACAACCCGAACAACCCGAATGACGTAACAGTTATGATAGATGGAGAATCCTTCGTTTATGTTTTTCAGGAAAGCAAGACGCCCCAAAGTTTGGCGACAACGGCGGCTTTGATTTCAGCAATAAAAGACGCTATCGAGGAAAAAGATGTTTCAATCTTATTCGATGGATCTAATTTTTCTTTTGCCCAGATTTCAGAAATTGAAAATCTTAAAAGTGCTTTTTTAACAAGAAATTTCAAATTGATACCAAGTCTTGTTATTTATTATGGTTCAAACCTGTTATCAATTTGTATACCTATTAATATTTATGTCACTGATGATTATAAATTTAATGTTGTTTATAAAAGTTTCAGAACGTTATTAACAGGAACATTTACTTTGTCTATTGATATTTTATCGTCCAACCACACAATTAATTTTACTCCCGAATGATCGATAATTTCAATTTAGTAATAGAAGCGGTTTTAGCGGTTTTCGCGGGCGTGTCCGGATTCTTTGTCGGGAAGAGGAAGAGCGACGCGGAAGCGACCCAAACCGCTTTTGAAGCGTACAACGTTGCGTTAAACGCCCTGAAACAAGAATTGGCGGACAATAAAAGCAGATGGGAACAATTGGAAGCCGATCTAACGGAGAAGATAAGAAGACAGGACGAAAGGATAAAACAGTTAGAAAACGAGAATCGGGAATTACGAAACAGATATAACAAATAAAACGATGGGCGAATTTTTAGTTTTCGGTTTGTTGCTCCTTCCGATATTCAAAACCCCCAAGGCGGTTAAACATGATATCGGAACGCTATTCGGCGACAAAATCAGGAAGAGGGATTTAAATAGATTGTTCAAAAGCGGAAAATCCGGGAACGTCAACAATGATCTTATATTCCAAGACGGCATAACGTATGATATTAACGAAACAAGAATCACGGACTTTAAAACGGCTGTAAACGAAAGCGCAGAACGGAACGAAGGTCATTTGAGATATGAAGACACGGCACCCGTTGAAACGTTTGAAGAATATATCCAGAACTTAACCGGGGAGCGCGAAAACGCCCGGACAAGTAAACAGGCGTATTATCAGACAATCGAAGCGATAGCGAGCGGCGTTAAATTCCTGTGGAACGGCACAAAAGGCGCACGGGGAATAAAACAGGAACTATACCCTACCGACAACGGATCAGAACGGAAATCCTATAAAACGATACTGTCAAAAGACGGGATAACGCCGGAAAGGTTTGCGGAAACACTATCTAACGAAGAAGATTATAAAAACGAAGTTTTACAGGCGTTATCGGATTGTAATTCACAAAAGAAAGCCGCCGAATTGTTGGATAGATTATATACCAATCATGTAGAAGAAGAACTTAACGGAAGATATCAACATGAAACGAACGATTTTGATAATTTCCCTTTTTAGTTTGTTGTTTCCCGGTTGCGTGTCAAAACGGAAGTACACGGAACAGGCGGAAGAGTTACGCCGCCTGAAAATGGAGTTAGCACGGAACACGGAAACGGAAAAGCGCGACAGCACAAGAGAAACGGAAAATGAAGATATTACAATCGTCGAAATAACGCAGAAAACGGACACAGCGGGACGCGTCATGGAGACGATACAGAAGGAGACGAAAAAGAAAAGAAGAAAGGACAAAAACGGCGGATCCGTAACGACAACACAGACCGAAACCAAAAAGACCGTACAAGGAGAGGAGACGAAAAGGGAAGAAACAAAGCAAGAGAAGAAAACAAAACCAGATCGCTGTTATATGCTGGAATTTTTAGCGCTGTTATTTGGCTTACTCATGTTGGCGGTCATATCCATATCGAAAATCCGGAATAACCAAAAATAAATTTGTTTTGTTAAATTTTGTTATTTTTGTTGCGCACGGGTGCGGATTTTTCCGCACCCGTGTTTTTTTTTTAAGTTTTTTTTACTCACTTTGTTAATAACAAAAATTCAAAGTC
>CALCUH010000149.1 GCA_937907165.1 uncultured Bacteroidales bacterium
CATTTCGAAAAGGCCTGCACGCCGATGTCGGCAATCCCGTCAGCCATGAATATCTCCTGCAACCCCGCACATCCGCTGAAAGCGCCATCCGCTATGTAAGTCACATCCTCAGGAAGAGTGACCGTCGTAAGACCGGCACAATTTTGGAAAGCAGAACTCGGTATCTCCGTCAATCCCTCCGGAAGCACAAGATCGCCCGCGATAGCCTTAGGTACGAAACAAATCGAAAAAGGAGATTTCCTGTATAGAATGCCATCCCGACTGGAGAAGAGAGGATTTTCCTCCGCCACCTGAATGGAAGACAAACCATTGCACAAAGAGAAAAGTCCGTTCCCGACGGAAACGACAGACGCCGGCAAAGACAACGAACGCATCGCTTTACTTCCTGCGAAAGCGTCATCGCCCAAAGCCGTGACACGGTAGGAAACGCCGCCATACCACACCGTATCGGGAATGACCACATCCCCGACATACAACTCCTCGGCGCTGAAATACATCCAGCCATCCTCTTCCTCACCCCGAAAGGTGACCTCCGCGCTTCCATCATCTTTCAAATGATAGAAAACCCCGTCGACCTCCACCTTCTCAGCCGCAACGACGCTAAAGGAAGGCATTAGGAAAGAAGTCAGAAGAGTCCATCTAACTATTATATGAGCAATATTTTCCATAAGCGTTAATTTTAAAGATTAACTCATTCACCCATAGAAGCTGTTTGTATTTTTCAATCGGTTATTTTTATGAAAATCTATAAAAACCCAATAAGAAATACTCCCATAAAGCATAAAAACAACTTCCTATACTCAACCCAAACAATAAACACTAGCATAAAAAAGAAAAGCACGTAATATCCATCTATAAAAATAATAAAACCCAATAGCATTTCCAACCACCCACTTCGCACACTCAAACTAAAGTGCGCAAACCGATTTAACATTTCTTTATAAAACAAGATTATTTTATCCATACGAAATGACATCCTATCAAAAAACAATATACTTTAGTGACAGAAAAAGCTGCCGCCATGGCACTCTTACCATTGACTCGCAACTAATTGACAAACAAACAAATAGAGCAATGAAAGAAGAGTTAAGGAAACAATTATACGCCCATTTCAGAGGGGCAGACAGACTACGTGAGTATTACGAGCGACTCGACGCACAAATCAACCAAACGGCAAACCACTACAACCTGCACTGCAAACAAAATTGCGGAGCCTGCTGCATGGGGCATGCGGAAAGCAAAGAAGCCACCCCATTCGAGATGCTGCCATTGGCCATCGAGCTGGAAGTGACAGGGAAGGCGGACCAATATCTGGAACGATTAGAAAACGAGGATTGCGCCGATATAACCTGCGTCGGATTCGTCAACGTCGACGAATCGAAAGGCTGGGGCCACTGCGGAGTCTACACGTTACGCCCCTTCGTCTGCCGCCTTTTCGGAGACAGCCTCTACCACACTAAAGGAGACCAAACCGAATACACAGGATGCAAATGGCTGAAGGAACAATACGAGAAGAACCCGCACAAGAAAGAGTTACACGACGAGCTTCCAGGCATGGCGGAGACCGCCTTGGAAGGGAGAGACATAGACGAAGAGGAGGAAGAATTCGGAGAGATTATGGACATCAACGACGCATTGAAGACGGCGCTCGAACAAGTGCGGATGAAACATCACTTGTTGGAGGGAAAACTCGAATAAAATCAATACGGAAAAAATACTAGCAGGAGATGGAACGAAGAAATTCGTCCCATTACGCACCATCACACACCCAAAAATTCAATTATTCATACATATTAACTAACTGAAATTGAAATTTTCAGACGAAAGAATTAACTTTGCACCTAAAATTGTCTAAAAATTAAAAATAAATGGCTGAGAATATTCAGGAAAATGAAGAGAAAAAAAATTTGAACTTCATTGAGGAAATCGTAGAAGAAGATTTGAAAGAGGGACGTAACGGAGGAAGAATACAAACCCGTTTCCCACCAGAGCCTAACGGATACCTACATATCGGCCACGCGAAGGCGATTTGCATGGACTTTGGTATCGCAAAGAAATACAACGGAATCTGCAACCTGCGATTCGACGACACCAACCCTGTGAAGGAGGACGTCGAATACGTGGACTCCATCCAAGAAGACATTCAGTGGTTAGGATTCCAATGGGCTAACGTCTATTACGCATCCGACTATTTTCAGCAACTTTGGGACTTAGCGGTCCGTTTCATCAAAGAGGGAAAAGCATACGTGGACGAACAAACCGCGGAGGAGATCGCCAAACAAAAAGGCACACCTACCACTCCGGGAACCGAGAGTCCGTTCCGCAACCGTTCCGTTGAGGAGAACCTTCGTCTCTTCATGGAGATGTCCGAAGGAAAAATCGAGGACGGTAAGATGGTGCTCCGCGCCAAAATCGACATGGCGAACCCTAACATGCACTTCCGCGACCCGATCATGTACCGTATCATCACGACCCATCCGCACCACCGCACAGGCAACAAGTGGAAGGTCTATCCGATGTACGACTTCGCCCACGGACAATCAGACTATTTCGAAGGCGTGACCCACTCACTCTGTACGTTGGAGTTTGAGGTGCACCGCCCACTATACGATTATTTCATCGACCAATTCGCCGATAGCGACTACCGCCCTAAGCAGCGTGAGTTCAACCGTTTGAACATCACCTACACCGTGATGAGCAAACGCAAGATGCTCCAGCTCGTGCAAGACGGTTTGGTCCGTGGCTGGGACGACCCGCGTATGCCGACCATCTGCGGTCTGCGCCGTCGCGGATATACCCCATCCTCCATCCGTAACTTCATCAACCGCATCGGTTACACAAAGTACGACGGAGTCATCGACGTGTCACTTTTGGAGGCCACCATCCGTGAGGAGTTGAACACGACCGCCATGAGGGCAAGCGCCGTGATCAACCCAATCAAATTGGTCCTCACCAACTATCCGGAAGGGAAAGTGGAGATGTTGGAAGCCATCAACAACCCGGAGGACGAGAGCATGGGCAAACACGAAGTGCCATTCTCCCGCGAACTCTATATCGAAAGCGACGATTTCATGGAGGATGCTCCTAAGAAATATTTCCGTCTGACCCCAGGCAACGAAGTTCGTCTGAAAAACGCCTACATCGTGAAGTGCACAGGCTGTAAGAAAGACGAGAACGGTAAAGTTGTGGAAGTTTACGCGGAATATGATCCTGAAACAAAGAGCGGTATGCCAGGCAGCGACCGCAAGGTGAAAGGAACCATCCATTTCGTATCCGTACAACATGCTGTTCCCGCAGAGGTTCGTCTCTACGACAGACTCTTCAGCGTGGAGAATCCAGGCGACGAGAAAGAGAAAGACTTCCGCGAGTTGCTCAACCCGAACTCATTAGTCATCGCCAACGCTTTTGTAGAGCCATGGCTGAAAAACGCCAAGACGCTTCAGAACTTCCAATTCCAAAGAATCGGTTACTTCAACGTGGATCCTGATTCCACACCTGATAAGCTCGTGTTCAACCGCACCGTGGCGTTGAAAGACAGTTGGGCGAAAATCGCTAAATGATAATACCCGCAAAAGAAATTAAATAATAATTAACCATAAAAAAATGAAACGATTCAAGTTGCTAAACAACGTCGTCGGATGGATAGTATTCGCTATCGCAGCGGTGACGTACTTGATGACGATTGAGCCGACAGCCAGTTTCTGGGACTGCGGTGAGTTTATTTCAACCGCTAATAAGTTGGAGGTGGGGCATCCGCCGGGAGCACCGTTCTTCATGTTGACAGCGAGAATCTTCACACTCTTCGCTTCAGACCAAGCGCACGTCGCCATGATGGTGAACTCCTTCTCGGCGATATGTAGCGCATTCTGCATTCTTTTCCTCTTCTGGACCATCACACACTTGACACGCAAGTTGGTTTTGGATTCTGAGAACGAAGAAGAGATATCCATGCAACAAATCATCACGATTTTAGGCGCCGGTGTTGTAGGTGCGCTCGCCTATACCTTCTCCGACACATTCTGGTTCTCAGCAGTGGAGGGTGAGGTATATGCCTATTCATCTCTCTTCACGGCAGTCGTTTTCTGGGCGATTCTAAAATGGGAAGATGCGGCGGACAAACCATACGCCAACCGTTGGTTGGTCCTCATCGCCTACTTGATGGGCTTGTCAGTGGGAGTTCACCTTTTGAACTTGCTGACCATCCCAGCTTTGGTGTTCGTCTACTACTTCAAGAAATATGACGCTACGGTCAAAGGCTCCTTCATGGCGCTCGGCGTATCCGTCATCATCCTAGTTGCGGTACTCTACGGTATCATCCCAGGATTCGTGGAAGTTGCCGGATGGTTCGAATTGTTCTTCGTGAACACGCTCGGCTGCGGCTTTAACACGGGAACGATCATCTACGCCATCTTACTGATAGGCTGTATGGTATGGGGAATAATTGAGACGATGAAAAGCACGAAATCGACCCAATCTTCATTCGAGTCGACTCGCATCATCGTATTGTTCTCCCTCTCCATCCTATTATTGGGCATTCCATTCTTAGGCGGAAGATTGCCTATAATCCTCGGACTTCTCATCACTGCTGGAATCGCCTTCGCGATGAAGCACTTCAAAGAAAAGTTCAACAACTCGCTTCTCAACACGATTTTGACCTGCTGCATGGTTATCCTACTCGGATACTCCTCCTATGCGGCAATCATCATCCGTTCGGCGGCCAACACGCCTATGGACCAAAACTCACCTGACGACGTGTTTGCCTTGAAGAGCTACTTGAACCGTGAACAATACGGTGACACACCATTGCTTTACGGAGAGAGTTACGCATCTGAATATGAATGGGATAAAAACGGTAATCCAGTCTATTCCGAAGGTGAATCCCTTTATGCAAAGAAGGTGAAAACCAACCCGAACGAACCGGACGAATACGAAAATTACGATACCAAGAAGGATTACAAACATCAACTCTGCATGCTCTTCCCTCGCATGTACAGCACACAAGGTCATCATATAGAAGGCTATAAGAGTTGGGGACACATAAAAGGCAAGAAGGCCTTCTACAAGACTCGTAATGGAGGAAGAAGCAGCAAAACTGTACCTACATTCGGAGAGAACCTGACCTTCTTCTTCACTTATCAGGTGAACTTCATGTACATCCGATATTTGTTGTGGAACTTCGTCGGACGTCAGAATGACATCCAAGCTGACGGAGGTGATATCAATGGTAACTGGATTACCGGT
>CALCUH010000150.1 GCA_937907165.1 uncultured Bacteroidales bacterium
CAGCATTACGATGAAAAACAAGAAAAAACGTTTCAACATGACCGTTATAAACTTACGAAGTTCGTCAAAAAAAATGAATAATACTTCTCTTAACTTTACAGCAGGAATAAGCGCAAAGTTAGGAAAATTTTGTAATATGATGGAATATATCAAGGATGAATTTGGGAAGCCCTAAGAAAAGGAATCCCCGACATCCGGTGTTCGGATGCTGGGGATTGTAAGTCGGGAAGGGAATGTGTATGTTAGATGCAATATAACACCATCACTTATCAGACCGGTACCTAGAGATTTTTTGCCATCTTAAACATCATCCCAAAGTACAAAACTTCGGGAGCGTCTCCAAATAGAATCGACGGATGACGCAGGAATCGGGAACAAACCGGCAAGGGGATGGACGTTTCATTTCTGATAATTTCAGTTTTATTCTCTTAACTTAGCGAATGGTTCGGGAAAGTGGCAGTATTATCTTTCGAGGAGTATGCCGCAATTTCAACATCAATTGAACGTCGATGCTAATAGGTTGCGGATTCTGGGATTAATATTCATATTCTCCTTCTATAGTTTCACTGATTTGTAAGAAATACCCATCTGGACCTAATTCCAATTCCTTCTTAGTTATGAGACCTCTATTATTATTAACCCACAAAATTCTCTTGTTAGCCAATATTTCGGATTTAACCACTTCAAATTCTATGTCAGAGCCTTCTCTCGGAGAGCTTTTATATCCATAATAGACACAGAGATGATCTGAAACAATGTTTTTCCTCTTAGACATGACCCACAAATCAAATTTAAGTGCGCTCATGCATTCTGATTTTAGAATAAAACAATGGAAATCACTATGAAGCGGAACAAATCCAATCAAACCTATCTTCGGCTTGAATGTGAATGTTTCAGGCGACCCCATCTCCCCCCATCTTAAAGGCTTTGTAATATATATTTCAAAAAATTCCGGTGAAGAGGAAATATTACGATCCAAAGAATCAAAATTCAGAAAGTTGTTAACTATTGTATCACTAAATGATGCCACAACTGGCATAGATCTATAGTTTGACAAGGGCAACTTCAGTTCCCTATCAAAATAATTCTCAATCGCATTATTTTGCGAAAACGACATAAGGCTATTTAGCCACATAAAAAAGCCGAACAATTTCTTCATTTTCTATTCACTTAACTTTATTGTATAATAAAATTTCATCGTGCAGTTTGTTAAATCGGTCCATGTATACAACACATGTTTTCCCCTTTCCGCTTTATCTGGAGTGTCAGTTGGTATATTTCTACCATTGACTTTGTCATATCCAGAGCCACCTCTCTCTCTCACAGCGAATCCTGACGGGAACATTTTCCCGTATGGATCGTCAAAAACAATACCATCGTCTGTCACAGCAACAACTCGTACTATATGACCTTTACCAGTTGGGAAAAGAGACATCACAACAGCGTTACCTTTTTTTAACTCACCATTTATTTTTTCTTTTAATGCAGCTTTTCTTGCATTGATTTCTGTTTGTTTTTGAGCACTGCTTAAATCTGAATTTTTTTGGACCGAATGAAGATCTTTAATAGTTACAGATTTTCCCTCCACACCAAACTTTTCTAATAAATCAGTCCAAACTTCGGAGTTAATTCTGTCTCCATAGTTAAAAGCAAGCCTCTCACACTCTAAATAATCTTCAAGTTGGGCCTTTGTAGCACAAGAAGAATGACAATTTGAGCATGGTTTTTGAAGTCCTAAGTAATCCAATCCCATGGAGACGCTGGTTAAGTTACACATAATATCCCCAATCTTACCCCCATAAAATTTTGTTGTAAGATGTACTTTTTTACATTGATTAGTATTACCCGCCAAACATTCAGCTGCAGTATAGAACTCGTCATTAAAAAAGTCAGAGGTCGTAAATGTATTCCGCATTTGATCTTTGGACACTTCTTTGAATGAATTAGTTGCCCTAGTCCAAAACCAAAACTGTGCAGTACTATAACTCTTTTTGCCATCGAGAGTAATATAACGCGATGAAACTTTAGAGGTGGTAGAGGACTGAAGTTCCCATTTTTCATTATAAACATACGTTGTTTTCCTAATCGTATCTCTATCTTGATAAATTTTTTTTGTCAAATCGCCATGTGCATTATATTCTTCACTGAGTTTTATATACACTGTATCCCTTGCTACATTATCTCTTTGGCTATGATACGGCACGACCCACTGCAAATCCAAATAAGCTTGCTCTTTCTCAGCCTGATCGGTCATTTGAGCAATTCTCTCTCTTGCCTGTGCGATTTCACTTACAGTTAACGTCAACGCATGGTTTGAATATAAGTATTCTTCAAAATATGGTTGATCCGCCTTACCTACTGTCACAATGGCCACACAAGGATCTTTTGTCACCTTTTGGAAATTGACAAGAGGGATGGAAGGTTCTGCTTCCAATTCCGTGAATGTATATTCATAATACACTAATAATCCGTCGGTTTTAGTTTTGATATTTTTTTCTTCAGAAGAGACCAAGAATGTAGAGTTAAAAACCTTACCTTCTGTTTTGGGATTTTCATAACGAACCGAATATTCAAAGTTTTTTCCTAAATAAGAAAAACTTTCTGTTTTTGATATCATTTTCAGTTCCTCTGTCTTCGCATCTGCATAATTACTCAGATAAGCAGTTTTCGAATAATCTTGCACTGGTACTATGTTTTGACCTATCACCATTACTTTTTTATTTGCATTATTATTCGCATAATGGAGAGCCTCCACAAACTCATATTGTTTTAACGTACTCATTCCATCCTCATCATCCTGCAGTGCGCTCCAGACGAAGCCCACAGAGTCTTGCATGGCTCTCCACTGGTAGTGGCCTAGGTATTCGCCGCCATTGTAGTCCATCAGGTTGTTGGTCTTGCGGTTGTACTTCTCATTCTCCTTGATGCGTTTATAAGCGAACGGGTGTTGGAACTTGAAGACGCCATGTCCTATCTCGTGGGCGACCAGATGCCCGAATTTGTTCAGGTCGGTGTTTTTCATGAAGATATATCCCACCGCCTGTCCGACCGGCATGTCGCCTTCCACATTCTTATAGTTGGACTCCTCCGGCTCTTGCGCCACAAAGAGGTAGGCGGTATTATCTTTCTTTCCCACTTTCTTGCGGTACGCCTTACGGATCGCCCTCATGTCGGAAGTCTCCGCCAACCAATGGCTTTGCTCGTCGGCGCCGATCGCCACTCCGTCTTTGAGGATTTCCTCGAGCTCAGGGTCCTGGAATTCGGACAGTTGCACATTGAAAGTCACGCCCACACGTCCGTAGATGGCGTTGAGAGACTCCTCGGCCGCCTTCCTGTAACTATCATTCAGAGAAGAATTCTTCAGGGATTGGGTCAACGAGACGATCTCCAAGTTGTAATTACGCTCCTTGTAGTTCGCGACCATCAGTTTGCCGTATTTCTTGTACGACGACCCTTCGCCAATCTTTCCCACCGCATAGATTTCAGTCGTGTGCGCGACGTCGGAGATACCCGGAACGTCGATCATGTACTCTTTCTTGGACTCATCATAGGTGTGGTTCAGTTGGATGTATTTGCCCCCATCCTTCTGGATGATGAACTTCACGGAGTCGATTTTCTCCGCTTGGCTGTTGATGGAGGACTCGTCCGCCATGATCTTCTTCACCCTTCCCGGATTGTTCGCCACCCAAGGGATGATATAGTCCGTATTGCCGTCGAACGGCACATAATCGCCCGGAGAGATCAGCTGGCAATAGAAGATCTCATCCCTGCGGTCGTCGAACGCCTGCGTCTTTTCGTCCGTGTTGTGGAACCTTATGTAGTGCGTCATGCTGCTGTTCTCCAAGCCGAGGTTGAGGCTTGGCAGATCCACTATCTTGCCCACCTTGACGGCTTTCTTGTCCGGTCCCACCATGGTGACCTCCCCGTCCTTGCAGACGAGGTCGCCCGGATTCTTGCCGGACAAGCTGCTCGGATTGCCGTCCCAACTATCATCGACGGTCGGGTCGGCGGTCGGGTTGTTGCCGCCTCCATTGTTCTTGTTTCCGGTCAGCTCCTCCAAGTTGAGCATCGCGCAGGTTCTGAGGTCGTATACGGAGACGACCCTACCCTTCTTGAGCTGCTTCGCGCAGTTCACCGTGATGTCCTCGAACTTCATCTTCAACTGGATGTTCTTCAGTATCGGGAACGAGAGGTGTCCGGCTCCCGAGATGCGGCTGGAGTCTGACGGGGCGCCCGGATATGCGATGGAGTCGATCGTAACGGTCGTGCCGTTCGCGTCGAACGTGTCGCCCACCTTGAGCGCCGGGTACTTCGCCGTCTCGTCGCATTCGGAGAGAGTGCCCATACCGCTGGAGCAGTCCATCGTGTCGGCCGGAGAAGGCATCCTCACCTGTTTGATCTCGCTGTAAGGAGCGTAGAGCGTGTCGCACGGCTGGCCCGCCTCCTTGCAGTCGCACTTCAGGTATTGTCCGCGCACCTCGTACGTCACGTTGTACGAGAGGTTGGTGAACTCGTAGGAGGTCTCGTCGATGCCGACGAGGTATGGCGTCCACTTCTCCTGTCCGTACTTGCGTATCTCCACCGAGATGCCGCAGTATTCGTTCTTCCCGGACAAGTCCTTCCACAAGAACTGTCCGTTCAGCGTCTTGTCATCGTTGGTGGTTTGCGTCGCCGTGTCGGCCTCCAGTCTGAGCAGGTTCTTGTCGAACTTGCGGTCGTCGACCCCTATCACCTTGTAGGTGTCGATCTCAACCGGCTTCTCGCCGCAGAAGATGAAGGTGCGCACATCGGACAACTTCTCCTCCGACGTGCTGGACTTAACCTTCACGCGCCACGCGTAGGTCGTGCTGTCCTGGAACTTCCCGGACGAGATGGGGCACGCGTAGAACGAGGTATGAAGTTCAGGAAGGTCGAGCACCCTCGTGGCGCCTTCCGAAAACGCGTTTTTAGGGTTTTGTTTCCCTTGCAGTTCGACGACCTCCAAGTGGTAGGTCAGCGGGGAGCCCGTGATGTTGGACGCCTCCCATTGGAAAGGGATCATCGTCTTCAGGTTCGGCTGGTCGCCCTTGTTGCAGAACGCCTCGTCGTCATACGGATAGATCAGGTACGGGACGGTGAGGGTGCTTTGAAGGAATGCCGTGAACGTGAAGGGGCGGCTCAGCGCGATGTGGCGGAGCGGATAAGGCTTGGCGAACGCCTGGAAGGTGAACTGGTAGCTTCCCTCTGGAAGGCAATCCGTCGCGTACCTCTTCGCAGACGCGCCCTGTATGTGGTCCTCCAGGAACAGCTCGCCCAGCACCGACTCGTTGAGCTCGTGCGACAGCAGCGTGGGATGGCCGGGGGTCAGCTGGAAATTTCCGAAGTAGGAGCGGAAGACCTCGCGGCCTGACATGTTGCTCACCTTCATCTCGATGACGAACTGGTCGGAACTTCTCGCCTTGTCTCTCAACAGCACGTTCACTTGGAACCTACTCGTACCCGCCAAGTCCTTCAGGCAAGTGGAGTACGGCGGCGTGATCATCGCCGTCATATCTATCGGGTAAACTGTGGCATTCTGTGCGGACGCCATGATCGGCATCAGCATTACGATGAAAAACAAGAAAAAACGTTTCAACATGACCGTTATAAACTTAGAAGTTCGTCGAAAAAATAGAATTAAAATCAATCAAAAATTCAAAGAGGATGAAGGCCCTATTTATGGGACCTATTTCCCACAAACTCAATCGGATCCGAATAGAGAGCAGGGCAAGTTCTTTCAGTAGACATAGCCCTCACAATATATTTATAAACCGAACCGATGGTAATCTTCTCATCGACATAGGTATGATTTTCACTGCGAGCCATATCGATGGCATACATCGCCTCGTCATCCTTTTGACGGTAAATGACAAACCTATAAATCGGCACATCGGTGATAACCTGCCATTGCAACTCAATCTGTTTCTTATCCTCGGTGACCAACAATTTGGTCTGAAGATTCGCGATGCAACCCGGGCGTTCACCCTTAGCAGTAAGGACATTCGAATTAGAGAAAGCCTTATTACCCGCCTCATCATAGACAATCATGGAATAAGAAATCTGCTGACCACTATATTCGTAATCATCCTCATAACTAGAAGGGATCTTCTTTTTCTTCAAGTCGAAACGCTTCACCAACATCAGTTTACCCGTGTCATCGATTTGGCGGTAAAGCTCCATATAATCCAAATCCAGGCTAGGAGAATTGTCCCACTCAATGACCATCTTCTCCTTAGGTTGTTGGAGCATGTGGAAACGAACCGGAACCGGCGGAATAGTATCAGGCTTGATAACCTTCACCGCATCCGACCAATGAGAGCGGTTATAAGACTTATCAATCGCATTAACGCGATAATAAGCAGAATTAGTCAACGTGTTCAAAGACAAGGTATCAGTATAAGTAGTAAAAGGATAGATTGTATCCGTCACGTTAAAATATTCCATTTCATTACCTGAGTTAGAGATAAAGAGTTGATAACCCAAGATATCAGGCTCCGTATTAGGGTTCCAAGTAATAGTAGTCAAACCTGTCGAATCAATCACCGCTTTTAAGCCCGTAGGAGTTGCCGGTGGGATTGTATCACTGTGGAAATCAAAATAGTAAGAAGATTGTTTCTCCTGTCTCTCTTGTTTGCCATAAGCAATAACAGCATAATACTGCGAACGAGAGAAGGTCTTATTGATTTTAAAGCTACGTTTGTTCGCAGGGATAAAACCCTCATTCTCGTAAGTGAAAGACTTGTAATCAGGCGTGCGGCTGATTCTGAATCCCTTAATTCTCTTCTCGTGTTTCTTATCGAAATTCCAACGGATCTCCACATTCTTCTTACCAAGCACGATAGTGTCAATGCTGATAGGAATAGCATCGAAATTAAATTTAGGTTCACCCTTTACCACCTTGGAATAAGGACCATAAAAGCCGAAAGGAGAATAACCGGCCATACGATAATAATATGTCACATCCTCCTTAATAGGGAAAGTATCACGGAACACGGCGACATCAGCAATTTTCTCATTTGTAAAAGCCTGAACAATAGGCCTTTCCCTCACTTGGGCAAAATGGACGCCATCCATACTACGCTCCACATTATAAGCGGAATAATAGCCGTCGAAATTAGCGACAGACCATTGGAAATGTGCGAAATTCTCCTCGAAGGAGCCCTCGAAATCATCAGGAGTCGGCAAAACCGTTTTCACAGACATTTGCACAGTAGCGGAAGAGACATTCACCTTCTTGCTTTTCTCCTGATCCGCAAAAATGACACGATACTCATAAGTAGCTTTCCTATCCACCTGTTTATCGACGAAATGCAAAGCAGCAGCCTTTGCCACATCAATAGAAATATCACAAGAGAAGAGCGCCATCATAAGTAAAAGTTCGTCCTCGATTTTCGGTTGGCCAGGGACAGACGACAACTGAGGTCCATTAGGATCATTGGAAGAATCATCTTCAGCACGAGCGTTACGATCATTAGAAGGATAAAGAATCTCACGAACCGAAGCCGCATCAGGGATCACCACCTCCATCGACTCAAGATCTTTCTCTGAAGCCGGATACAATTTCGGAGAAATGTTGGTCCATTGGGCAGCGCCCGCTTCCCTTCTCTGAACGATATAACCGGACTTCACACTCTGATGAAACAACGCTTCAGAAGAAGGCGCCCAACGGAGAGACACCGAATCACCATGATTAAAACACAACACAATGATATCTTTCTCATCGGCGGCTGTCGCTTTCGCAAAAGCAAGCAGCAAGACCGCCATAACCAAAAAATATTTTTTTATATTATTCATAACCTATATCGTTGGTATAAAATTCTAAATTAATTATCGCTCATATCAACCTCTTGTCCGTTGGCATCAGTAGCCTTCTGGTCCTCCTCCTCATTGGTTACGACACCATTAAAGATGCCTTCACTATAATCTCGATCGACCTTACAACTAGAACCAGTCTTATAGTTAGCATGCGCATGGCCCTTAATCAAACCACCCAACACACGATACTTGAATGCGATGTTACCATGAACGTAAACCGGCTTAGGAACTTCACCGCGCAAATCGGCAGCAGCAGCAAATTCGACGATTTCGAATTTCTTCTTACGCACTTTGATACCGGCGCCAGCCTCCAAGTAAACATAAACTTGTCCGCTAGCACGGAAATTACTGCCTTCACAATCTTCCTTAATCTTAACGACAAGCACATCGACACCACCCAAGAATACCAAATCAGCATAAACGAAGGCACTCAAGTGACATTCGAAAGACAATGCGGAACCGAATGCGAATCCTCTACCATCGCTAAACTCAGCACTATGGTCAGCAGTCGTTGCCGTGGATTGGGTTACGTTAAACATATCCGTAATACGAGGATCCAAAGGAGGAAGAGAAGAAGGAAGACTATCACCGAACATCAAATAAGATTTCGCTGAAACGATTCCAACAAACTTCAAGTCGATAGGATTCTTAACAGTTCCAGATTGGACATACCAACTATCTGGATAAGCTCTCATCTTCAACCAAGCCTCACCCTTCACGATCTTATCGATAGCAGATCCCGGCTTAACAGAAGCATCGAAAGAGAGGATAGAGTTTTCGAAGTCATACTTACAAGAAACCTTACCTTTCAAGAAGGAGTTGTTCTTATCCTTACCCAAGACACCGACAATACCATTCAAAGAGATCAAGCTAACACCACCGGAGCTACTGAAATCGATGCCCATCTTCACTTGAGCGTTAACCAATTTCTCCTGTGCGGCAAAGAATCCGATACCCGCCTTGAGACCGAACTTATTAGATTTATCAGGATAAACCTTAGTAACCTTACAATTATCCTCATCGAAGACATAGCCCACTTTGCTATAGACCGCCAAAGAGACGTTTTTCAAATAAACCGCAGGTGGGAACAAAACAATCGGAGGAGTAGTCGGAACGTCAACGTTAGCATAAACGTACCAGTACTTGTAAGGGCTTGCGGATGTAGTTCCATCAGGCATGTAAGACGTCTTACCAAAGTAAGCCTCAGCGTCCGCACCGATGTTAGGCGTCTTCATAGAGAATGAAAGCGCTCCATGGAATCCGTCTCCATACATTTCATCATCATGGTATCCCTCGATTTGACCGCCAAGATGGAATGCGGAATAATTGACATCAACCTTGATTGAGTTGAGTCTAAGTCCCGTGATTTTCCAATCAGAGATTTTCGCAGCCTCGTCGATGTTAGATACGAGATCAAATCCGGCCTCGACCGAACATCCTTGTTTATCATCACCCTCACTCTCCTTGCCGATGATCTGGAGATAGATCTTAGGAGAGAGGATGGCCTCTTCGATACCTTGGAGATTGATTTTAGACTTCTTGGAGCCGAACTCCTTCAATCCGAACGGCAAACCATGCAATGCAGGAGAATCGATGCCGCTCAAAGAGAATTTACCAGGAGAGAAGTGAGGAGAGGTAGAGGAAATCTCCATGCCTTCGAACTTCAGACCCTTAATCTTCACCAACTTATTGTCAACATCGATACCACCATTCATCGTAAAGAGGAATCTCTTATTGAACTTAGCCTCAGTGCTATCCCAAGTTCTTGTGAAAGAAACGCCCGTTCCACGACCGATAGTAACGGTAGTTGTCTTAATGAACGGTAATTTATAAACCATCTCTTTCGCAAGTTTTGTTTCGATTTCAAAATTGAGATGTCTTGCGCTATCGGCACGAGAAATACCACCCGTGATATCCAAAGAGAGACAAGAATCACGCTCATCTTTCAAAGGTTTAATTTTCACGTTACCCGTCAAAGCGCCGGCGGTAATTTTTCCTGATTGGATACCAATACTAACTTCCTTAAACGTAGCCTCTACAGAAGAATTCTTTTCAGGTTTTTTGGAAGACTTAGTGGATGCGGCGACGGTAAAATAACCTGAGACACCCGTCTCATCGATCAACATATTGTTTGCGGATGCACTATCCAAAGGCAAATCAGGGAATTGTTCGGTAAGATCGACAGAGAACTGCTTGATGAAGAAACCAGTCCAATAACTAGCATCCTCGCTTTTGAATGGAGAGAGATAACCTTTAGGAGTTTGGAAATCCGTACCATTCCTCTTCGTACTGAAGTCAGCAACAAGGCCTTCCGCCCTATAGATAACATCATCCGTAATCTTCAATTTAAATCTATCCTTGATAGACGCTTCGAAAAGCAAATCGTCCATCTCATAAACAAAGAGACCGAAATGAGCGGATACTAATGAATCCTTAGGGCCCTTTATTTCAGCTTTATACATGAGATCAGAAGCGAAACGCACCTCACCTTCGAGCCACATCTCCTTAAATCCGCTACAATCATAAGTGACATAAGTATTTTTATGGAGAGCTAAATAAACTTTGTTTTTGGACAAAGGTATGACCAAGTAATCGGAGCCACTCGCATTTTGGAGTTTAAGTTTAGATTCGCCAGAACCCTTCAAAACGATATCACCGGCAAAACGAACATTAGTAGGGGCATCGTCGCTTGTAACCGTCCAAGGTAAAATCCAGTCTGCGTGAGCGGAGAATCCGATACTACCATCAGTATCACCATTACGGACATAACGAAGCGTATCCACAGAAAGCGTCAAATTCAATTGGTCAGAACGGAATCCGATTGGAGTAGTGTAAGCAAGGTTTATAACCCCCATCGCTTTCTGAACTAAGGTCGATGTTTTGTCCTGAACTTCTTTCAGTTTATTGACGAATTTGTTGTCACTATTAGGATTAACATCCTTCAGCAAATCTCCGACCATGTCCTTAAGGCCGTCCAAATTAAAATTTTGTAGACTTGCCTGGTCGCAACTCATCAAACTCTTGAATTGTTTGGTTACGGAAGAGAGCATTTGTTTTTTCTCGTCAGAATCACCGGACCAAACTTCATCAAGGTTTTCGATATCGTCGTTGACCATATCGATCAAATCCTTAGCGGTATCATAGAGATCCTTCGCAGAAGTCTTTACCGCATTGATATTATCCTGAATGATGTTATGGGTACTGTTCACAACACCCTCACAAAAAGCGTTTTGTCCTATCAACAAAAAGACGAAGAAGGAAAAACACCTAAACAACCTTACAAAACTCTTGTTCATACAGTTTTTCATTATCTACCTTATTTCTAAAAACTAACTGAATAAGTCAGCCTTGTTAATGACTCATATTCATTATCACCCGAAACCATCGCACCCAAATAACGAGTATATCCACTGCTAAGAGAGAATACATGGTTGCCCAACTTCTTAGATTTAGGTTTTATAGCATAAGACGCAGACAAGTTTGCGTTGAGCAAACCGCCCGAATCGCGACCTGACACCTGATTGGTGTTGTAAGCGACAGACAAAGATGTGTTGAGAGCTCCATCGAAGAAACTCTTGCTCATGCCAGCACCAGGTCCCATATAGAGAGTCTCCATCTGTGAAGCGTTACAATAGTTAGCAGTCACATATGCGCTCCATCCCAATGCGGAATTGACGAATTGTTGATTGAAGGAGAGACTGCCGGAATAGAAATCAGAATAAGAAGTCATGCGATCCTCTTGCAAGGAATTCGCAGTTTGGTAGGACGTGGACAACGTAATACCATCCTTCACCTCTTCAGATCCGAAATTGAAAGAGTTCATGAGAGAGAGGGAACGAGACACCTGATAGAAATTCAAAGTGTCAAGATCGTCTGTGTAATACGGATAGGAAACAGGTTTAACCTTGGTATAAGTGTTGAAATTGGAGAAACTAGCGTTGGCGCTCCAAACCTTTCCCGAATTATAAGATATATTAGCGGAATAAACCAAATGTCTGGTATCCGTAGATTGGTCATTGTTCAAATTATTATATTGCAAACCGAAATTACCAGACAAAGACAACTTACCCTTAAAAAGGTTCAAGTTAGGAGCGATGGTGATATTCTGTTCGTCAGAGTTGAAATAATATCCACCCAAAGAAGAGTAATAAGGAGATATTCGTTCATACTGGAGATTGATTCCGAATACCGGGCCATGGTAACCGACAGACGCTGCAATAGCATCAGTCATCTTATCAGACTGTTTTCTATGGAAGACCTTATCGATAAATGTTTTTGTGACAACCTCATCGAACTGATCATTAACCAAGTTAGTGTTGTAAGCGGAAATAGCATATTCCAAATGGAAATTGAAATACTTCAAAAAGGATTGGGAGACGGATGCCGAAACAGCGGTATTTCTTTTCGGTGTGAGGACACACTCATCAGGAATCGCATCCATCAACGAATTCTTATCATCCTCGCCATGGAAGAACGTAACCTCATAAGAACCGCTATTGCTGGTATAGCCAACCTTTCCGGCATAACCGATCCGTTTGTAAGAGACGTAATCTATATTATTCTTCAAAGGATCATATTCCACGGCCTTTTTCAAACGTCCATACATTCCTGAGACATTCCACTTTCCAGGAGTAAGTTCAACGCCGATTCCGGTAAAGTCGTGATCGGAAAGAGTAAATCTATTGAGCGACATCGAATTGGTACCGATCAACAAATGAACCCATTTGTAACTAGGGTCTAACTTAAAGCGGTTGAAAGGCTGGGTGAAACTCTTTTGAGTATTGCTCACTGAGAAAGAGAAAGGCATACCTATACCCCACAAGTTCAAATTCAAATTACCATTCAAATAGAAAGCGTAAGGGTCGCGGCTGACTAAGCTATCACTACCTGCGTAGAAATTGTTGGAGAAAGATAAACCTCCGTGAACTTTCAATCCTTTCTTAAAACTAAATTCATCTAAGCGTTGCGATGTGGTTGAAATATCTGCGTTCGCATATAAGCACGCCATAGACATCATTAAAGCCACAACCGTTTTTTTCAAATGAGCGTTCATTAAAATTAATTTACTATTAACTATCACGTTTAAATCACCCGTTGTTATCATCATCCGGAGGATAGGAAATGGCGCACTCACCATATCCTATCCTTGTTGTTTTTTATTTATCCATATCAGCATCATGGAACAAAGCGATTGTACTGATCGCATCGCGTTTCGTCTTCAAGAAGACGATGATTGCGTCAGTCGCAGGAACGCCACCATCACCAAATATTTCAGCAGGAGTGAATTTCATTGTAGCGACAAATTCATCACCATTTGGAACTAACTCACTAGCTGATACTTTAATTGGATGTGCAGTTACGTTACCGTTCATATTGTAGAAATACAAATCAGCATCGACCCTAGAAGAGAACCTCGCCGTGACAGTGAAGTCAGTTTCAAACGGATTTGGAGAAACTTCCATGCTGACGATTTCCGATCTGAGGGATACGCCACCTTCGTAAGGATCATATCCATCATAAGCTACTTTCAATCCCTCTTTGCATTCATACTGATACTCACAACCTTTAAAATATGCCTTCATAAGGACAGTATGCTCAGCCCAAGGATTCTCACTCTTAGAATTCTTCCAGCTTTGGGTTGTGTCATTCAAACGAATGAAACTGATATGTTTAGCCAACTCTTCATCTATCAAGAGATTAAAGTGATTTCTAAAGTATGCGTCACTAGCCTCAGTCTTAGTATCAATGCCAGTCAAGGCGTTACGATACTTAGCCTCTCCATTTGCGATATCGTAGATATACATACGTTTATCCAACAATTCGACGCGAGGATCAGGTTTCCCGTCTTTGTCTTTAAATACATAACTTACACTATCGAGATTCTCGTCAGGACCGCAGACATCAATCAACGCCAAGATATCTCCTTGATTACGCCATGTTGAAGCCCAGAAGCTAACAGAATCTACAATAAGATTATCATTCTTAAATTGGATGACAGTATCAATCTTACATTCATGTTGGTCGGTCACATACATATGGATATCATAACCCAATTCGCCAGTCTCGATGGCTGTAACAGCATCACAATCATCACCAGCCACGTCACGATAGGCGTACGAATAAATGTATGGTTTCGTTCCACCACTCACATTTTGGAAGAAGATGTTTCCACCTTTCGTAAGGCTCGCCTCAGGACAGACAACCGAAGAATTGAACACAGCGGTGAGCGGATCCGGTTCTTTGACGACCAAAAGGGTATCAAAGGTTTCAGGGCTACCTAACACGCTACGACAACCTCTAGAATCCAAGAGAGTAAAGGCATAACTACCAGCCTTCATGTTATTGACCTTAAAGAATTGTCTTACAACTGTGGTATCGTGCATTGTTGTCGTATCAGAAGGATCTCCGACACTAACCGTTTCTTCATAAGAATTCAAGGTTGTGTTGAAGGTCTCGATCACAGTGCTGCTGTTCCACTCGTCATTTCTTTCGAGATAATATGGAGTGGAACCACCATTCACGAAGAACTCAACTGATCCGTCAGCTGCTCCGTTGCAAGTGACAGGAGTGATATCCTTCTTAGACGCCTTGGCGCTAGGTATGGAATCATCGACGGTTCCCTGAACATAAGTACCGCAATGTTCATCAGTAGCTTCATAGACGAACAAACCATGGGTCTTTTTAAGGAGTTTCCTAGCAGAGAGTTCTATGCCCTCCAATAATGCCGTGTCATTCTTGACCTTAAAATCAGCTCCAGTCAACAATGGAACCATGATAGAGTCACGACAATCATCCAAAGTATCCGTTCTACAAGGATCGGTGATTTCATAGACATCAAACTTCGTTCCATCTTTTGGTTTATCGATGAATTTAACGATGACAGGCGCTGTAGGATCTTCAGGGCAATGTGTCTTAGTCGTGTCTATATGAAGTTTGAATTTGGACTTCACAGAGTATTGCTCCTCAGACTGGACCATACAACCCTTTTCATCCAAGAGGACAACGGTATAGAGACCTGGATCCAAGTATTGGCTCACACCCCAACCTGTCATCGTCTCAGAAGAATAGTAAGTAGCCTCACCGCCACGATATCCATCACTCTGTTCTCCCAAAGTGGTTACCTTGGCAGTATCACTGAATGTGAAGTTATATGATCCCCAACCACCACTACCATAAGCGAGGATTTGGCGTTTGGAAGGATCACAATAAGCGGCTGCCGGATCATAAACGACAGAATCGATCTTCAAAGGACGCTCAGGCTCTTCCACCTTGAAAGTATCAGTGTAAACACAAGCATTGTGGTCGGTCAACTTCACAGAATATCTACCAGGAGCCAAGTTCGATACAGTAATGGTATTGCGATAGAAGTAATCGCCCATATGGTCGAACCAGAATGGCTCAAGTGGTGTATTCGCATAAACTGGAGTAGTGACTACATATCCATCCTTGTAATAAGCAGTTTCTAAAAGATCTGAACTATCTGGGAAGACGATGTTATTATCGATTACCTCCCAACTCTTGTCAGACTTCTCACGAGACCAAGAAACCGTTTCAATGTCATCGATATACAACTCATCGATTCTGATTGAATCAGGATTCTTACCCTTAGGATATGTGACAACCACCCTATTGCCATTTTCATCCCTATCGTAAGTATAGAGTTTATTCATCTTGAACGTATTCAACGTGTCATGTCCGACGAAGACCGTATCACCTATCATCATTGACTTGAAGTCAGGTCCTCGGAATGGCAATATTGTGATCTCACCATCCGTACTTGTGGTACAACTAATAGGCAAAACCGCATTATTAATCTCGACATTAACCGGTCGTGTTATCCTTACCAATATATCGGTACTATCATGACAACCAGGAGCCGTACTACGGTATATGAAATGATAAGAGCCTTCCTTACCATTCACGTAGGTGTAAACACCACTTGTATTGGTCCATTGAGTAGAAGGAACAAAAGAAGAGTGTCTGTAAGGAACATGAGACAAGGAATCACACGTAGCGGTTTTATATCCAGTATGGATGACCGGAACTTGGGTAATAGACCAAATCGTATCAAACATAAACTCGCCTGTAGTATCGACACGCCTAGGATAGGTCAAAATCGTATCGATCCAAACATCATGTCCACTAATAATCGTATCAAATAACGTATCAGCCACAGCGGCAGAATCATAAGAAGCGACCACCTGATAAGTACGTTTTTCCTCATAAGTGATGGTTGTGTCATCTGACGGAACCAAGCATGGATAATTGACTTTGGTTGCGGAAGCTGAAATTAATTCAGTTTCACCGATACCACCGGTCACATTCAAGACAATGACACCATTAGTATCGTAAGGACACTTCAAATCTATAATAGAGCTCTTATCTAATTCGATATTATAGTAATCGAATCCGTTTACGGTTGCCGTATCAGTTAGCGTCTCACCGCACTCGTTGACAACAGACAAGTTCCATTTACCCGTATGCATACCCTGCGCGCGGAAGGTCGCAACCGGTTGACCATTTATCGTATCAACAGAGAAACGAGTCGGATCTGACGTCTTGAAATAGTTACTTCCCTGACAGACAAGCGTAGCTTTGTGTTTAGGAGTCCAACCGTAAATCTTGCACAAGAACGAACCATTCGCATTATTGTAACAAGTCAAATGAGTAACAGAATCGATTTCAACCTTTGGCTCGAATTGGTCAACAGTGAATTTACCGAAGATTTCATTGTGGCAGATATCCTCCACATGAACCACGTAGGTCGTACCACGCAAATCGTTCAATTGGAAGCCTCCAACATAATTTGGTTTCTTCTCAGGTTTGACATCAGAAAGGCCACCGACCTTTTCAACACCATCTTCATAATATTCGAGAGTATTAGACCAAACCCATCCTGCCACGTCGAACGTAGCCGTACCATTAGGGTTACTACTTGTACATGTCATCGGAGTAGTATTGAATTCTGTAGAGAATTGAAGTTCTCCGATAGAATCGACACGAGCCTTACCGGTTGCAGGGGCAACACCCATATCGCAATCTAAACCACCCAAACGTACTGTAGCGTAATAAACACCTGGTTTCAATACATTGTAAAGTCCGACGAAATCATTGTCTCCATTAGATCTCAACGTATTTTCCACAGAGATAGTATCCGTAGTACCCTCGAGAACATATGAAACCGTGGAGACGAGAGATAAATTCGTCGCTTTTGTCAAAGATGGTTTGATAACCAAAGAACCATTGTCCTCATTGTGACATTTCTGGGCTTCCGGCGTCAAACTGATTTTCAAGCCTGGCAATTCGGAAGCATCAGGTATCCTAACCTCTTCCGTATAGGTATCACATTGATGGGCATCCGTTACAGACAACGAGTAAGTTTCACCTCGTTGAATTTCGAACGGAAGAATTGGCTTTTCAGTCTCTTCATGTAAATCGCCATAATTCCAAACATATGTGTAAGGTGCTGACTCACCAGTTACTGTAGCGGAGAGTTTGGAAGTTGGGCAATTACCAGACAAGAGGTATTCGATTTTCAAAGAGTCAGGACCAGCGATTCTAACATCCAGATATGCTAGATCTTTAGGACAACTTTGCACATTAGAAGGACCATAAGCGATTCGATATGTACCTTGTCCGAGATCAGAAACCTTTATTTCATCAGTAATAGAGAGCTTCTTATCATTGATAGTAGGAACAGCCACACTCGGGATACCACCCTTCACAGAGAAGATGATTTCTCCTGATTTCTCTTTAGCGCAAAGCAAAGAGTCTGTATGATCAATCTCTGTAACTTCATACTTATCATATGTAGGAAGATCTATGCCATTAGATGTTACAGAACTTCCGCAAGCGTCATACACTCTAAAGATGTAAGAACCACCGTTAAGGCCTGGAGTTATGAAATGTATATCACCATTTACCGCCTCTCCCTTCATCACACGGTAAGAACTATCCTTCTTAGTAGGGTTAATGAAATAACACTTATAATCATCTTCCCATCCGGAGGCGTCTATCTCAGCTATGGCGTTAGGAGAAGACAAACAAGTTTGAGGAGAGGTGACTTTAAGTTCATCCATCTTGAAGATATTGCTCTTGCTATGGATTTCAAAAGTACCCTTCACTCCGTTGGTATCCATGCGGCATTCAGCGGATCCGTAATAGATATCGTAAGAGTATTTGCCGGCAGGCAAAGTATTTATCTTCAATTCACCCTTCTGCTTCGTAGCCGTAGCCTTTGAGATTTCGTTCGTTTCCAAATTGGTCACGCTACATGTTACAGACTGCTTATTATCATTAGAACTAAATTTAGCGACGATAGTACCATTATTGCTGGTAATACATGTGATATCCTTGAAATAAACCGTATCCACAACAAGTGCTGAGAGTTCTTGTTCAGATTTCAAAGAAGCGGTGTCAGGATCAGAGAAGCAACCATCACCATCCTCAACCACACAAATGTAATCACCCGCATTGACATCAGACAAAACGCCAACAGACAAATCGTGTTTCGTTCCATCAGGATAAGTCCAATGGTAAGTATAAGCGCCGCGACCGCCTTGCGCATCAACTTTGATGTTAGCGTCAGCACAAAGGACACCGTTCACAGTCAATGACTGGAGAAGAGGTTCCTGTGATTTGATTGAGAATGTCTCAACAATGGAATCTGAGCAACCAGCCAAGTTTTTAATGAGGACGGCACGATAATCACCTCTACCTAAATCATCAAATGAAAGGGTCGTGTCTTTACCAGAGAATACGTTAGTATAATTATAACCCTTATCAGAAGTCAAACTGAATGTTGCGGAGGTACCAGAAAGAATATGGAACTTAGCATATGCGAGATCCAAACCGCACTTCAATGAATCCTTGCGATAATCAACCTCATCCATAGCTATCTCATATGCTTTTGACATTAAAACTTCAAATTTCTTCAAGTCATATTTCTTACCGCAAGCATCGATGGCAGTCACATTGTGAGAACCTAAATCAATTGCGGAAAGCTTAATCGAAGCCTGAGCTGTAAAGTCAGCATCATCGTCATACTCGACAACAGCATTAGCCGATAGAGCATTGATCTCTGTATCATCAATGTAGAACGTAGCAGAAGAATGGAATCCTCTGATCGGTATGGTCAATTGAGATGTAGGCTCGTTAGCGCAAGTTGTGTAAAGCGTATCCGCACAATCTTCAGCCTGCATAGAATCTCTATCGGTCACTTCGAAAGAGAAGGAAGTATCGACCACACAACTAGCGTTGGAAACCAGACTAGCCGTATATTTACCCAAAGGCAAATCATTCTTTTGATAGTCGGAAATCAAACGTGTCATCTCAGAAGATACGGTCTTGCCCGCTGCGTTGTTGATGATAACATCCATGCTACCAGATCTCTTCACATAAGAAGAGAACTTAACGGCGCCATTACCACTACCATGACAAAGTGTTGGAGAAGCCATCACATCATCCAATTGGATATTAAGGACTGGAACAACGACCAGACTCAACTGATACAATGTATCACTGGTGAGCACACCTTTCACAAAGTAGTCATAAGAAGTGGTTTCTCCCTCATTCATGTCAGATGTCTCGAGCGACAATGCCCCGAAACTATAATCTGATCCTAAACAGATGGAATCCAAAACAGGGATAACGACTGTGTCACGGACACCATCATAGAGTTCATAAGCACCATAGCAAAGGAGTTCAAGACGAGGAATGCCTCTTTGGTCGAAATCGACAATCGTGTACTCCTTTTCAAAGCGAGCCAACGAATGATCAGGGAAGGAATCATTCAACAAAGCAACAGTTGGTGTAAATCCTCCGTTGTCTTTCAGATTAGCGGTAAAGATTCCGTTAGTCGCATCTAATGAACCATCCAAATAGAGCGGCAATTCAGTATCCGACAACTTAACATTCGTCTCATCACCGCCCGTGTAAGAAGAAGACAAAACATTGTAAGCGATTTCAGAGCCATCAGCGACATCAAACGAAGAAGAACTGTTGCCCAAGAAAATATTACCTTTCACGATCGCCTTACCCAAAGAGAGAAGTGTCTCTTCACCATTATTACCGGCGATGGTGTTGTTATAGAGATAAGTAACACCATTTACATGAGTGCTCTTGATCAACTCATGAGATTTATTTCCTGTGAAGGTTGAATTCACAACCGTCAGGTCTCCATTCATACCAACCGCAGAGATAGCGTCTTGATAGTTGTTGATAGTAGAGTTCTCAACTCTCACGGAAGCGGTTGCATCAACGTTCATACACATGTCAGATCCAGAGATGCCATCGAATGATACATCTTTAATCTTAACATTGTTCGCTTCTGAGATAGAGAGAACAATCTTTTCGCTTCTAACTGCGCAACTATCCAAAGTCACGTCACGTCCTACAGCACCTTTCAAAGAGATATTATTCAGATATAAGTTGTAGAACCCGACTGTTGTGGCATCAGTGACATCACCCTCTGGTTCTTTCACGTTGATGATGAAATTAAGAGTGTCAGAAGCGAGTATTGTTTTATTATTCACATTCGGAACATCACGTAGGCTTGGATTTTTCTTGTAACCACCGATGATAGAGAACGCATGAGGCGCATCAATCACACTTGAGCCTGACAATTGATCCAAATTATAATTACCTTGAGCGACATAGAATACGGCATTATCTGGCACTTGCGTTATTCCGTAAACCATATCCGCACCATTCATCGCATTTTCCCAGTCGGCACCGGTACCACGACCAGAACGTTCTGTCTTGACATAGTATCCTTGGCCCTCGAACGAAGGGGTCACATATAATTTGTGGACAACCGCAAGTGGGCAACCGACAACGTTCACCGAATCTTCGCCGATTACATTATAGTTACCGACAGTATCGTAAACAATACCGCGGAATTGGTTACCGATTTGAATAGTATCGAAGTAGAAGAATGTATCAGGTTTGCAATCGATTTCAAATGCTCCCATACAAGACATTGAATGACGAGCGGATCCGATTTGGTCAACTTCAACAACAGACTCCTCCTTTGGCAAACGGATATATTGTCCGGTCGCAAGTTTATCATCGAGAAGTTCTACAACGCATGTGATGTTTTCATCGTTCATCTTTTTAGAAGTTGCGATAAACTTGTTCTCTTTCAAAGAACCGGCGATAACACCATCTACATCCTTCGGCTCTACCAAGATATCATGTTCACCAAATGGGAATGCGTTGCCAATTGTATCTGGGTTCTCGATGTAGAGATTGTAATCAGAAACAATCCTACTATCCTCTGAAGGTATTGCCATACCATTCAGTTTCATACGAGTGTTGAACACATTACCCATCAAGATGATATCGGTACTTTCAGGGAAATTGATGTCTTCCCAAGAAGCCTTACCATCGAACATCGTGTTATTGTAAAAACGCAATTCGGATTTTACCCTAGGCGCACCACTACCATATGGAAGATAATTATAGGTTTGCAATAGTTGGAATACATTGTTGAACGTTGAATTGCTTACAATGACATTTCCATTGTAATCACCCACATACATTGACTGCTCCAAATTAGTGAATGAACATCCATCAACATTGAGAATACTAGGAGCGCCATATTTATAGTGTGATAATCCCGAATATGCCAAACTGTCGAAACGGCAAGAGACAAGGTTCAACGTATCAAGATAAGAAGATATACCCATGTAGTCATAGAGGAACTCACAACTATCCAATTGAGCTGAGAGTGATTTACCTGTCACAGGGCCCAAGGTCAAAGCGGCGGAACTGCCCCTAAACATAGGATAACTGCCGACGAAACGTAAACCATATAAATAGACGTGACCGTCTAACTTGGAATTGATAGACATCACACGGCTTTGATCATCCTGTAGATTTTTGACATCAAATGCAGAGTAATCATATTGAGAAACGATGTATTCGTCATCATCATTATAATCGGAGGACAATACCGTCGTATATTTTGAAGCGTTAGCGACCGCACCTTCCTGAGCATCAGGAGGATAAGAACCGATAACGTTAACCGGACGAGTAGTGTTATATGCATTCGCTGTATTGTATGCGTGGTAAACACCTTCTGCGACATGGAATGTCGCATTAGCAGGAACAATTGGGAAGTACATAGCGAACGTGGTATCGCCCATGGCATTCGCCCAATCACGTCCCGAACCATCTCCATGAGGTTGTGTCTTCACGTAATAGTTCATATAGGTAGGGAATTCGTATGCACCGACACAACTTGTATCCTTACGATTAATTCCGCGTTGGTCAACATCTACCTTTCTTACATCCCTCTCCACACAAATGACTTTTCCGCCAGAGAAGCTGGATGTGATGACAGGAATAACCTTAGTGTAACCACCAACATCTCTTAAATTTGGAGAAACACCGGCATCATAACTCTCTACATCCATGACGCTAGCGATTTCATCTTTAGCCATCATCATGTCGTGTCCACCCTTCGTCCAGATTATCTCTTCATCCATGATGTTGTAATCTGAGTGAATGTTAGTCATAGAAGCCATGTTAGCGGAGAAGTAACCATCCTTGTTACCGACAATAATGTTGGCGAAAAGATCCACATCTGACTGTGAATCTGAATAGATGACACTTCCAGAATTATCACCGGCTATGAAGTTATTTCCTACGATCGTGTTATTGGTTAATTTTAAATCGCTGGAAGTAATCGCAAAGACGGCGCCCTTAGTTGCCAAATTGCCTGTAATGGTTGAGTTCTCGATATTAGCCTTGGTGTTGTTCATATAGGCTACACCACCGATACTGTCAATGCCACATTCCGAGCTAATAGCAATATTCTTTTCGAAGAGAGACCTCTTCACATCCAATTGAGCTCCGTCGAGGTTGAACACACCACCACGAGTACCGAAGTTCAACGTGAAATATGAATCAGTGATTTCCAATTCCGCACCTTTACCCGCCTTGATGGCCGTCGCGACATTCATCTTAAAGACGCATCGGTCTATGGTCAACGACGCATTCTCCATATTGACGGCACCCGAGTCGCATGAATAAGCGCCTTTGATGGTGAGGCCGTACATCTCGACATCCCTATCCCCGCGGATATTCAGCACACATGATTTGTTGTCGTCAAAATTATAGAAAGAGTAAGTGTACTCACTCATATCGTCATCGTTGTATTTGCCTCCCGCATAAAGCGTGGTCGTATAGTTTTCAGGGTCGGAGACAGCGCCCGTAACAGCGTCCGCAGGGAAACCTCCCGTCAATGAGATGGAGCTGTTGACCTCAAATGCGTACGAGTCGCTCTTGTAGGTACCTTCGGCGATAAACACCTTCGCGCCGTCAGGGAATAACGGCAAGAGCGTGTCGAACATAGCCGCGCTCATAGCATTCTCCCAATCCTCTCCGTTACCTGTTCCTTTCACTTTTACGAAGTAACCGTTCTCCAGAAGTTCAGGACGGACGGCGAGCGTCAAGCTGATGATGCTGTCACATCCATTCGAGGTCTTCAAAGTATCGGAATAGTGGTATACACCGGCTCTTGTGATGGCCTTGCCCACTTCCTCGCCTTGGAACGTGTAGGAGTCACCTAAATTAATGGTGTCCTTGGTTTCAAACGCATCACCTAGGCAGACGAACTCAACCGCACCCATACATGTGCTGTCGAGACGGGCGGCACCTGTCTGGTCTTCCGTAACCGTGGTAGCGGTCAACGGGAAGCGGATGCTGGTGCCGTCTGGCAATGTATCCGACTTCAACGCTATGGTTGGGGTGAAACCGCCGTTGTCTTTAAGTGTTGCCTTAAACGTATTATTTTCAGTATCATATTGGCCCTCAAAAAGGGATGATAAATCGGATGGCTGCAATACTATATCGTTTTCTTCAAATTCAGAGGCATCCTCACCAGAAACAAACAATGGGCTCGTATAAATATTATTTTTGGAAAAAGCACTTGCATTAGACCCAATTTGTTCAACAGATTCAAAGACATTACCAACCATTATCGTAGAATTAACATCTTCTATATAGACGACACGATTAGCTGGCAGCTTATTAGACAAAAAGGTATTATTGTAAAATTCACAATCACAATTCTTTCCGTATACAACTGAAGAGTTTACAAATGAAGAGTCAGAAAAGTTGTTCACATATGTGGAATTAACAGATCGCAGCTTTCCTCCTCGCTGAATCATAATAACAGCACCACCTCTTCCAGCATAACAATTGTCAAATGTTGTATTCTCGACATCTACAACACATCCTTCGTCAGGAGAGAAAATCGCCCCTCCATAATAAACTGTATAGCATTGATTAAAATAGGAATTACGAATATATAACGAACCGTAATTGGTTATTGCGCCCGCATTACTACCATCACCGATACATTTAACAAAACGACAACTGTCAATATAAATTTCAGACGACTCAGTACCAGATACACATGTTACGTTCTCATAAAAATCGACTGAACGAAGATATAGTTTCACTCCTTCTTTTTCCATAACAATCGGACCTCGTTTCGGTGTGTTGTGACGGTTACACCCAGTAATGTCCACTCCTTGTAATTTCAAATCTGCCTTCTGAACAAACATCTCCTGGATATCATCAAGCGCATTATCAAAATATAAGCCGCCGATGTAAGATCCATCATGTTTCTCTTCATCATCCCCCAATAAATCGCCGTCAAAAATCGTCTTATATTTATCAGGATTACTTGTTACTTTTCCTGCCGCTGATGCGGGATATCCACCAATAATGGATATTGAAGAGTTGATTTCATAACAACATTCATTAGCATTCGCCATGACAGAGAGTCCTTCCCCATACTTCGGCACATACCTACCTTCCGCCACATAGAACGTCGCCCCGTTAGGAGCCATCGGCAAGCAAGCGGCGAAGTCGTCACCATCCATGGCATTCTCCCAACTGCTACCATCACCCTTACCTTCTCGTTTAGTTTTCACATAATAGTTGCGAATTGACGGATCTGGTTTTACAAACAATGTATGCACCACTGTTTTCTCACAACCATCTACTTCGGTGATCGTCTCAACAATATCGTCGTAGCGTCCTATAGAAGCATAGGTAACACCCAAGAACTTATCACCTACCCATATAGAGTTTTCCTCGTAAGTAGTATCATTTAAGCAATTGATTTCATACGCACCCATACAAGTGCTGTCGAGACGAGCGACACCCCTCTGGTCTTCCGTAACCATGGTCTCGCTCAACGGGAAGCGGATGCTGGTACCGTCTGGGAGCTTGTCGGCCTTGAGAGCGACATACGGAACTATCCCTTTATCAGTTTTAAGGACTGGAGTGAAGAGACCTGTTGTCTTATCGATTGTTCCATCATATAGCTCAGCAACTTCCTCATAATAGTTCTTCACGTTCGAGAACTCTGAAACATTTTCGTAATCAGCATTTTGAAGAATTTCGTCAAACCTATAATCCGCAATTATATTGGATTTTCCCGGATTGCACAGAAGATTTTTGTGAGAATCTTGAAGGAGAGGCATAATGTTATATTCGTAATAAAGGGCAAGTGTTTCATCGAAAGAGAAATAATCAATCTCATTACCGAAGAAAATATTACCGACAAAAGCAAGAGTATCATTATCAGTAGTCTTATCTCCACGAATAGAGACATGATATTTCCCTTTATTTCCCAAGAAGGTGTTATTATAAAATCTTTGGTTAGAGTAATAGCCATAATAAATATGATCTTCCGCCTCATTTCCAACGAAGGTGTTATTTGCGAAATAATTCATACGAATCGGAGATCCTTTAGAATTAATTATTCCAGCATTTTGAATAAGTATATATCCTTTATTCTTCACAAGAGAACTACCTGTAATCGAAAGATGAGAACCAAATGCATTTATCATATCTTGTCGAGAAACATTATTTTCCAAATCACAATCTGATATGAAAACTTTTATTCTTTCAGAATGGATAAGATATTTAAATTTATTTCCATCAATTACCGTCCTTGTGAAAGATAGAGAGTCAACCATTTCAAGGTCGGTAAAACTTTGATTTACAAAGAAACATGTATCTAACGCAACCCCACCCCCATAGTTACCAATAATTTGGCAATCAGAAAATGATATCGGATAAACAGTACTAATTTGATTTGACAAAACCGCAGCATTATTATCTCGAATCAAACACCCATCAAAGCTACAATCTTTATCAGCTTTAACCAAAGACTTACAACTATTGGATTCCAAAGTGTCAGACACAAAGATTACATTGCCGTTTGAGCAACGGAAAAATTCAGCAGGTCCACTACAATTTAAAACTTTCGAATTTTGCATTTCTAAATCACCGCCAACGTAAAATTCTGCGTTTACGACAAAGTCATCGAATAAAGAAGATTTAATTTTTACAGTTTCCGCATAAGAATATATAAACCTTCCACAATGAGAATGAGAAAATTTACTGTTTAAAATATTTACTGACTCGCCAGGTAATCCGGAAGACCAAATAGCTATAAATTCACTAGTGGTATTAATCGATTCAAAATTCGAATTGCGTATATCCAAATGTCCCATAGATTGAATCTTTCCAGAACACTCGCTCACTGTCACGGAGTCTAATACAATAGATGTTAAACCATTTAAATCAGATTGTCCAAAAAACAAATAGTTTCCATTAATTTCATTGAATTGTGAGTTTTTCACAGATAGATCAGAATACCCCACATAAATACCTCCTTCACAATTATCAAAGCGGGAATAATCAACAGAGACAACTCCCATTGTACGATCATTTTTAATAGTATATTCATAAATATTTTCAAAACGTACATTTTTGCAATTCAAATTTAAAGGATCATCTGTGGATGAGAATAATACGCCATAAAACGTATGAGAAAAAGTAACACCTTCAAACGACACAGACAGTGGACGTCTTATATCAGTCATGAACAAGTGATAGGAATCATCATCAGTATTGGTATAATTCTTCAAAACGGTAGTTCCATCATATTCATCCAAAGAATCTTTTGTCACATCATCATTTTTAAAATCTCCATCAAATAAAGTGATGTATTTATCCGGCTGGCTTAATGCATTTCCACTCGCATTTTTCGGGTATCCACCAATAATATTAATGCTACTATTGATTTGATAGTATAAATCAGAGCTTGTCTTAGATGTCATTAGATTTTCCCCATACTTCGGCACATACCTACCTTCCGCCACATAGAACGTCGCCCCGTCAGGAGCCAACGGCAAGCAAGCGGCGAAGTCGTCACCGCTCATCGCGTTCTCCCAGCTGCTACCGTCGCCCTTGCCTTCGCTCTTCGTCTTCACGTAATAAGCGAGCACGGAAGGATCTGGTTTCACGAACAAGGTATGGATGACAGTCTCTTCACAGCCAAAACTATTAACACTAGTTTCAGGTATGCTATCGAAACGACCTATAACGTCATAAGTCTTACCCAAAAACTCTCCACCGACAAAAATAGTGTCACTAACCTCAGTCAAATAATCTCCGCATCCTAATTCATACGCACCCATACAAGTGCTGTCAAGACGTGCGACACCCCTCTGGTCTTCCGTAACCATGGTCTCGCTCAACGGGAAGCGGATGCTGGTACCGTCTGAAAGACGATCAGTTTTAAGTGCAAGTGTTGGTGTAAAGCCTCCATTGAATTTGAGAATAGGAGTAAAAAGATTTTTTGTATCATCATATGAGCCCTCAAACAGAGTGGTAAGAATCTCCTTATTACGATCCTTGGTATTCTTCAATCCGGCACATTTAGCTTTATTTGCATTGGTAAAAGTCAATACATTGTCTTCTAACGATATTTCTTCTTCGCACCCTCCATTAAGCGCCGCATTATGATATGGCAAAATGTTATGATAGAAAACCGGCACGCTCCAAATACTTCCTATAGACTCAGCGTTCGACGCATTCGGATCAACATTTCCAACAATAATATTCCCTATAAACGGGACATCTGCTTCCTGAAGGAAAATAACCTCACCATTATCAACCACATTACCTATAATTGTATTGTTATATAACGTTGAGTTATGAGCGAAAGCGAAAAACATCAGTGTACTAGACAATTTATTGCTAACAATTGTATTATTGGCAATTAAAACAGAATCACATCTATAAGAGACTGTGATTACAGTACCAAACTGATTTTCCCAAAATGTATTCCCTTCCACATTGAAAAGCGTTTCAATCTTATCTTCCCGGCCTTTCAAAAATATCATTTCAGGCACATCCGCCTCATCAGAATCTTCTGGATCTTTTGGAGTATACAAGGAAACATTATTTGAGAAATTATTAGATGTTATCGAAACATGACCAAAAGCGGTAACAGACAATAATCTCTGAGAAGATCCGATATTATTATTATTAAAAGTAACATGATTGATTGCAAGAGAATCGATATTTGCATCAACCAGGTTCCCACTTATCTCATTATTTTCCACAACAGAATTTGTCAGATTTAAAATCGCATGTTCGCCTATGACACTGATTAATGTAGATGCCTCATTTCCATCAAGCAATGTGTTATCGACTACACAAACCGCAGATGAGTTATTACATTCCAAAAGTTTCCCGGAACTTTTATTCTCTTTAAAAGAGCTATTCTTCACCATTAAACCATTTTCACCTACACATGTAACAAATCCAATATTTCTTTCGAAAGCAGAACTGTCAATCTGAGAACCTCCACGAGAAACATTAATCAATCCATAATTTTCTTTAAATTCAGAATTAGTAATATTAAAATCTTCATTATACACATCAATGATAGGATGGCCAGTCAAATCGTTTTTACCAACATTTTTGTTTGCAGAAACGTTGCTCATATAAATTGTTGTTCCCCAATATCCATTTCCTGAAATGGCTTCAATCAACCTGCCATAGTTGCTGTCAAACGAGACGGAATCGATGTGTACGCTAGAACCCGAGTTAAGTCCCTTCAACACCAAGCATCTGTTGTAGTTTTTCACAAAAGAGACATTTTTCACGTTCAAATTGGTGTTGACCGAAATGTTTATGGCATTACTATTGTTGAAGAACTCACATGTATTGATTTGGACTTGTTTATCTGCAGATCCTATAAATATACCATTGAAACTATTTTTTATTCTTACACCCTCAATGTTTATTTGAAGAGCTCCAGGCGTTTTTGTATAGAAAATATTTGTTAAATTATCAGCCACATTATCCTTACTCAAAATCGTTTGGCCATCGGTTTCTAAAGACTCGTTAATAATATCATCGCCATTGAAATCTCCATCAAAAGTAGTTTCATACTTCAGAGGGTCACTTACCGCACCCGTTTTCGCACCCGCAGGATAACCACCTCGAATAGTTACGCTTGAATTAATTTCGTAACACAATTTTGGAGATTCGACATCAGATGAAAGGTTTTCCCCATACTTCGGCACATACCTACCTTCCGCCACATAGAACGTAGCCCCGTCCGGAGCCAATGGCAAAACAGCAGCAAAATCCTCCCCATTCATCGCATTTTCCCATGAAGAGCCATCACCTTTGCCTTCTCGCTTCGTCTTCACATAATATTCTTTAACAGTTGGATCTGGTTTCACAAGCAATATGTGCATTACCACGCTATCGCAACCAAATTGGGATTTTAAGTTTTCAAAAATACTGTCATGAACACCTACTTGTGTATAGGTAACATCCATGAATTTTCCACCCACATAAATCGTATCACGTACTAGGGTTGTGTCATTAGCGCAATTGATTTCATACGCGCCCGCACATGTGTTATCGAGACGAGCGACGCCCCTCTGGTCTTCCGTAACCATGGTCTCGCTCAACGGGAAGCGGATGCTCTTGCCACTGGTAAGCTTATCATCTTGAAGAGGGATAACCAGAGTGTGATCATCATAGATAGGCTTATCAGCCAACAAAGCGTCTAATTCTTCGGCCGTCGCAAGGACATCGCTCTTATCAATGAACAAAGAATCTTTATTCACATCGAGATAAACGTTGTGGGAAGATTTGACATTCGTCCCCATATATGCGACATCTCCGTTGATTATGTTACCAACTAAATTAAGTAATGAAGTGGAAGTTGACCAAATTTCGCCATTGAAGGTGTTATTCATAACATATGCGGTGTCAGCATTAATAGAGTTTGAGACCTTAGGCACTCCGGCAAAAGTATTGTTGACGATTATCGCTTTCTTACACGTGGAATTGAAGTGCCAACTTTCAATATTTACAAAAGTGTTTTTTTCAACTCTCACAGTGGATTTTTGGGCAGCATCCGAGAAGGAACCTCCCGTCTCATTGTTTAGGAAGAGACATTCGCTAACCTTCGAATCAGAACAAGAGTACAAACCGAGGCCAGCAGTTCCTCTGCTAAATGTACATTTGTTGATGTTGCAGGAAACCTTGTTCGATGACGACCCTGTCACATCTAGGCAAGCACTTCCCTCTCTTGAATTTTGCCTACTATTTTCAAACACGATTCCAGAGATTTCAACCGAACCTGAGTTTACCGGCTGTATTCTTAAGATATGGCGAACATCATCATTTCTGAAACTGCCATACGAGAATTCATCATAATCGTATTCCGAAGCGTTATTCTGAGCCAAATCACCATCGAAGGTGGTTAAATATTTAGCAGGATCACGAGTCAGATCCGTACCCTTCGCCGTACTTGGGAAACCTCCATAAATGGAGACGCATTTTGTCGTGAAGAACTCCTTATCGGTGATATCTGTAGGAACCTCGCCTTTATTGTCGTATATCGGTTGGTATTTACCTGCGGCGACATAGAATTTAGTGCCATCAGCGACCAAAGGCAAAATTCTTGCGAAATCTTCGCCGCTCATGGCGTTGGTCCATGAGGAACCGTCGCCAGTACCATTACGCTTAGTCTTCACAAAAAATGATGTTGTAAAGAAGGCATTATATACCTCACTAAATTCCGAGTATGCATAACTGTATCTCTCCGCAATCGCAATAACGCTAAAGAAAGGTGCCTCGCCTTTCTTGACCTTTATCTTAAATGCACCGCTAACATCTGTGGAATCAGAAGCCAAAAACTCGACGGCATCCTGACTACGCCCATCCGACGCAAACAATGACACGCTCACTTTATCATATCCATTCATATCATCAACCGTTCCAGACACATACACATAGCCGTCTTTGTCAGGAGCAGTCACACCCGTAATTACAGGGGTTCCCAATTGACGGGCATCATCTAAAGAGGAAACGTCAACCGCCTTAGAACCTGCGGGTGAATTTAAAAATTTGGTTGTGTTAAAACGAGATTCTTGCGCAGAACGTTCGGAGATAGACATATACACCCCAGCTTCAGAGTTTCCGATAAATGTATTGTCATACAGCAAAGATGGAGTCCCCATTTCTTTCAATCCAATTATATTATAAGCTATTACATTGTTTGAAAATTCATTGGCACCATACATATCGCTATATACTCCGACTCCATTACCCAAATTTTGCAATGAACTATTTGTGCCAATATAGTTATCTTTCACATCCATATGTGGCTTTCCGTCAATATAGATTCCATATGACGTATTCCCGGAAATTACATTATCCACCAATGTGGCCGCAGACATGTTTCCAATCTGCACACCTATATCATTGCCATCTAACAATTTATTCGTTCCATCTTTACCAATCACACACCCTTCAATAACGGAGCCACCTCCATTGTTGCCACCAACTCTACCATACAAAATTCCAACTTTTGAACCAGAAATGACGCAATGCGAAATTGAATCTAATGACACCGTAGTTGGGCAATTGATTCCTCCGTCGCCGTTATCCAAAATGTTACATTTTTTTATTACGCCAATGGTTCCATATTCTTGATAAATACCATATTCATTGTCCGTTATGGAACAATTCGAAATTTCGGAAACAGTACCTGCGCAATGGATACCTTTCGGACTACCGCTTATATTGGAGCAGTTAGAAATTTTCTTAATCGATCCTTGATATACATGAATACCCGCAGAAGTATTATCATATATCTCACAGGATTCAATTGTCGTCAAAACGCTATTTACCATAACGCCAACACCACAATCATGAATTTTACAATTGGAAATTAGACCAACTGACTCAGAATATACACGAACTCCATCTTCTGCGCAATTATAAATTTGAGAATTCTTTAATTCGCTAATTTTTGTATAATAAATACCATTCTCTCCACAATCCGAGATTATGCAACTATCAATCGAAATCAAATCATTATGCAGATAAATTCCATGACCTTTCGGATTGGTGATAGTATCCTTGACGAACCTTGTTGTGCCATCCATTTTACTACTACCAGAGATTCCGCATTTAAGTTTTGAGTTTCGCAATACAAATATGTTGGCTGAAGACAACTGTATCGCTGTATCCGCCACAACTCTTGACATTTCCCCCAAATCAGACGAATAAAAGGATAAGTTCGATTTAAAATGGCAATTATCTATTTTTGAGTTCGATGCCAAGTTATAGAAGGAAACGGAACCAGAAAAATCGCAATTCGAAAACGTTTCAACATTGGAATAAATGGAAGAGGTTCCACCATCGGCAACAACTTTCGATATCTCTGATACAGATTCCGCATGAACCATCAATGGCGTTTCACAACCATTAAATTTACAATCGTTTATAACATTAACCGTCGGTTGAAATTTAGTACCATCATATACAGCAATACCCTTTGAACAATTTGCAAAGGTACAACCTTTGATTGCACCAATATTCCCATAACTATATATACCTGCATTATCAGCATTACTAAATGAACAATTTTGAATTATGTCGATACTACCTGTTGACAAAGGAGCCAGAATAGAGATGCTGTAACCTGAAAACGAACATCCCGACAACAAATTCATAGGATAATCGAAACGTAGTCCTTGTGAACCACTCTCCGCCGTAAAATTAATGTTTGAAATTTCCTTTACTAATGTGTCGGAGAAATAGAATCCACTTGATTTAATAGTTACTTTATTCGTTCCTCCTTGAATAGATATCACTCTCTTTATGATAAAGGTAACCTTATCAGCATCAATCGTATTTTGGGCGGATGAGGGCAAATTGAAAGTCACAACAGCTTCATCTTTTTGTGGAAGTTCATTGATTTGTGACACAATATCATACAGAGATCCTTCACCAGACGCATTAGGAGAGGTAACTTTATACGTATGAACAGCTGCTAAAGACATCATTTGCACAGCCACAAAAGCCAGAATCAAAGAAAAAATTCTTTTCATATATCAATTATTTATTTTTTACAAAGTATGCGTCAGAAAACATGAAACATCAAGAAAATGGGACGAAATACAATAAAAATTCAAACCATTCCTCACAAAGTCTATCATCTTGAATACCACACATTTATAGTTTTTTACAACTATTCATATATCAGCAACATCACCTCAAATTTTCTGAAACGAGTGCAAAATTAAATAAATTTATTCACAATCAACATTAATTCATGCAATAAAATCAATAAATTATTTTCGCAACGCAAATATTCGGATTGACTTTTATCGTATATAACAGGCGAAGATATTCTCCTGCCGCATCATCATGTGCTTTCACATTCCCTAATAAAATTTATATGTCACAACGAGCCCGATCGGATGGAACCGAGTACCGTCATGTCCGCACAACACAATTCGTCTTTGTAATCGATACAATTTTTCGCTATTTTAGTTCCACATCCTTCTTTCTAACATAACCGAATATTTTTTCACCTTCCCAAGATTCATATTCAAACTTATAATATTCTCTTTTCTTACCAATGATAGAAAGCAAGACATCACTTGTATCAAACCCCGAAATAGGCTTGAAATTCAAATCATAAATAATCTTTCCAGACAGGACCGAACAAACATCATGATCTTCATATTCAATATCAAAATATTTCAAATCATCTTTCCTATAAGCAATTAGATAATTGATTATAGGAGAAGGCAGCTTTACCATAGATAAAGAGAACTTGCAGTTAATCGTTAAATTGTCAATCTCGCAAAATGAACACTCTACTCTATTAAATAAAGCGTCATCCAATCTTTTATTAAAAGATAATGATTCCTGTTTTACCGAATCCAAATATTCATACATGACTCCAGTATTAGACTTTAAGAAAATTTTCTCATCGACATATGTGCTAAGTTCTTCCTCGAAAAAGCCAATAGTATTATAATAAAAAGAGAACTTAGTTCCTGATGGATTTACATAAATAGTCAAACAAGTATGGTCTTTATATATGCGATATTCTGATTCGTAAGAGTTTTCATCATATCTTATTCCCCAAACTCCTTGAACGCAGTCCAAATCTGTCGACATACCTATTTCTATGTTAAACAAGTATAAAGAGACATATAAAATTAAAAATTTCAGTTTCATCTTATTACAATAATCGGGTTCTAATATATCCTCTAAAAATTAGCGGATGGTTGAAAAATAAAACATTTCCAAATGCTGAAGCTTCTTTTATTCTACGCCAGCTAATTTAAGTTTTATTTTCGTAACTTAGCATAATGGGAAACAAGACATTCTCAATTTATTTTACAACAACTCTTAACTTTTAGTTCTTAATTCAATTGGTGTTATGGTAAACAAAACAATTGGCACATTACTGGTATTCATCGTCGCCACTTCATGTGGTTGCGGAGGGAAAAACCATGCGATAAACAAAGACGAGCAGGCCACCAAAATAAGTCAAGCCGCCGAAACGAAGATGTCATCGGAGAACGCGGAGACAAATCGCCGCAAAATTCTCTTTGTGCGCAACGGTGGCGGAAACATCGAATACACCCTTCAACCTCAAGCCGACAGCATAAGTTTACACATAAGGAAGTTCAGTTTCAAAGCGGCGGACTTTTCCGTGAAAGTGTCCAAGAGCGACATCGACTCGTCTACCGTCAAAACAATCGAGCAAATCATCAACGGAGAGTTGGACTTAGGGAAACCTGACACGACGAAGAGAGGCGGCATGATGATGACCGGGACATGGGCCTTCGCCTACCTACTCGAAGACGACACCACCCGAACACAAATACACGACAAAGAGATCGTGAACACAATCTCCCTCTCGGAAGAAACCGTCAGGACCCTCATCGAATCCGCAGACTCAACTCTCTTTAGCGGATTAAATCATTAGCATAGGACGGAAGACCTATGCGTTAGAGCTACGGTTCAAGCCATAGTGCTCTACTCTACCGTTTATCAAGCAACAAAAAAAGCCGAGACCCCGTCCCGGCTTTTTTTATGCGCAATGAGATAAATTACGGATGCACATAGGTGCCGATGTTCTCACCAGCGACCACCTTTTTGAGGTTACCCAACTTATCCATATTGAAAACGACGACAGGAAGATTATTGTCGCGGCACATCACGGTTGCGGAAAGATCCATCACCTTGAGGTTGCGGACAAGAATCTCGTCGTATGAAATATCGTCGAACTTCTTAGCGGAAGGATCCTTTTCAGGGTCGGCGGTATAAATACCATCCACACGCGTACCCTTGAACATCGCATCAGCCTCTATCTCGATGCCGCGGAGAGAAGAACCCGTATCCGTAGTGAAGTAAGGACAACCCGTACCAGCCGCAAAGATTGTGATGTAACCTTGGTTGAGAAGTTCGATAGCTTTGTCCTTGGAATAGAACTCACCGATAGGCTCCATGCGGATAGCAGTCAAGACCTTACACTTCGCACCAGCAGCGGTAAGGGCGGAACAAAGCGCCAAAGCGTTGATTGTCGTCGCGAGCATACCCATCTGGTCACCCTTCACACGATCAAAACCCTTTTGAGAGCCGGAGAGTCCGCGAAAAATATTACCGCCACCAATCACGATACCGAGTTGCACACCCATATCAGCGATCTCCTTGATTTGGTCGGCATATTCACCCAAGCGTTTCTCATCGATGCCATAACCCTTCTCTCCCATTAGAGATTCTCCGCTGAGTTTCAATAATATACGTTTAAATTTAGCCATGATAATAGAATTAGATTAAAAAAAAGCCGCACCATAAGATGCGGCTTTAAATATACCGAAAAAATTTGAATTATTCAGCATTAGCAGGAGCCTCGACAGCAGGAGTCTCAGCGACAACCTCAGCGTCAGCAGCTTGCACTTTCTTCTTAGAAGAACGACGGGTCTTAGTAGCCTTCTTAGGAGCTCCACCCTTCATCATGTTCTCGTCGAAGTCAACCAATTCGATGAAGCACATCTCAGCAGCGTCATTCAAACGGAAACCAGTTTTGATGATACGAGTATAACCACCTGGGCGATCAGCGATCTTCTCAGCGATAACCTTGAACAACTCAGTGATAGCCTTCTTATTTTGAAGATAGCTGAAAACCACTCTGTAATTGTTCATAAGTTTCTGAGGGTCCTTCTCTTTAGCCTTAGTCAACAATGGCTCGATATACTTTCTCAACTCCTTAGCCTTAGCGGTAGTAGTTGTGATTCTCTTGTGTTCGATCAAAGAGACAGCCAAATTGGCCAACATAGACTCTCTGTGTCCCTTCTTTCTACCAAGATTGTTGAATTTCTTATTATGTCTCATTTTAATTATTCTTTATCTAATTTATACTTAGAAATATCCATACCGAACGAAAGGTTCAAAGTATCCAACAACTGGTCAAGCTCAGTCAAGGACTTCTTACCAAAGTTTCTGAACTTTAATAAGTCGTTCTTATTGAAGACAACCAATTCGCCTAATGTTTCAACATCTGCAGCCTTCAAGCAGTTAAGCGCACGGACAGAGAGGTCCATGTCGACCAACTTAGACTTGAGCAATTGGCGCATATGAAGAACTTCCTCATCGAAATCATCATTAGAACCTTCTTCCGCAGTGTCAAGAGATATCTTCTCATCAGAGAATAACAAGAAGTGTTGGATAAGGATTTTAGCGGCCTCTTTCAAAGCCTCTTTAGGATGGATGGAACCATCCGTATCGATTTCGATCACAAGTTTCTCGAAGTCGGTCTTTTGTTCAACACGATAATTCTCGACAGAATACTTAACGTTACGGATAGGAGTATAGATAGAGTCAATCGCAATTAATCCGATCTCAGAACCAGGGATTTTGTTCTCATCAGCAGGAACATAACCGCGACCTTTACCAATCGTCAATTCGATATTGAAAGAAGCGGAAGGATCCAAGCGGCAGATAACCAAATCCTTATTAAGAACATCGAAACCAGTTAAACTCTTAGCTATATCGCCAGCTTTGAAAATCTCAGTTCCAGAAACATTGATGGAAACCTTCTCATTCTCAATCTCGCTAACTTTCTGTTTGAAACGTACTTGTTTCAAGTTAAGAATAACGTTGGTTACATCTTCGATAACGCCCGGAATCACAGAGAATTCATGGTCCACACCATCAATCTTCATTGAAGTAATAGCGAAGCCCTCCAATGAAGAAAGGAGGATGCGTCGGAGGGCATTACCGATGGTAATACCGTAACCAGGCTCGAGAGGGCGGAATTCGAACTTACCGTGGAAGTTGTCCGCCTCCAACATGATAACCTTGTCAGGTTTTTGAAACGCTAATATAGCCATGAATCAATTATTATTTAGAGTAAAGTTCGACGATCAATTGTTCTTTGATATTCTCAGGGATGTCAGCACGTTCAGGCAAGTGAAGGAATTTACCTGCTGAAGCGGAAGCGTCCCATTCCAACCAAGGATATTTGCTGTGGTTGAAACCAGACAAAGAATTAACGATCGCCTCCAAAGACTTAGCTTTTTCGCGAACGCCAACGATTTGACCAGGCTTAACAGAATATGAAGGGATATTGACAACCTCACCGTCGACTACGATGTGCTTGTGAGAAACGAGCTGACGAGCAGCCGCACGAGTAGGAGCGATACCTAAACGGTAAACGATGTTATCAAGTCTTGTTTCGAGGAGCTGCAAAAGAACCTCACCGGTAATACCCTTAGAACGGTTGGCAGCCTCGAAGAGGTTACGGAATTGTCTTTCCAATACGCCATAAGTGTATTTAGTCTTTTGCTTCTCAGCCAACTGAATACCGTACTCGGAAGACTTCTTTCTTCTATTTACGCCATGTTGTCCCGGTGGGAAATTTCTCTTAGCCAAAATCTTATCTGGACCGAAAATTGGTTCACCAAAACGACGCGCAATTTTAGTTTTTGGACCTGTGTATCTAGCCATTTTTACTTACTGTTTATTCAAACCTTGAATCGTGCAGCCGCAATTGCAGAGGGGAAAAAACGCAATTATCACAATGCGAGATTCGAAAGTTGTTATAATACTGTATTTTTAAACTCTACGTTTTTTAGGTGGTCGACAACCGTTATGTGGTAGTGGTGTTACGTCGACAATCTCAGTCACCTCGATACCAGCACCGTGAACGGTTCTGATAGCTGACTCACGACCGTTACCTGGTCCTTTAACGTATGCTTTCACCTTTCTCAAACCAAGGTCATAAGCGATCTTAGCGCAATCTTGAGCTGCCATTTGAGCTGCATATGGAGTGTTCTTCTTAGAACCTCTGAAGCCCATCTTACCAGCTGATGACCAAGAGATGATTTGTCCGTCAGCGTTAGCCAAAGACACGATGATGTTGTTAAAAGAAGAGTGTACGTGCAATTGTCCGTTTGCGTCAACTTTTACTACTCTTTTTTTGGTTGCTACTGCTTTTTTTGCCATATCTTTTTATAATTAAATAGCGTTAGCTAACTATTACTTAGTCGCCTTTTTCTTGTTTGCAACTGTTTTCTTCTTACCCTTACGAGTACGCGCGTTGTTCTTAGTGCTTTGACCGCGCAAAGGCAGACCAAGACGGTGGCGGATACCACGGTAACAACCGATATCCATCAAACGTTTGATGTTCAATTGCACTTCTGAACGAAGATCACCTTCAACCTTGAAGGAAGCGCCGATAATCTCACGAATTTTGGCAGCTTGATCATCAGTCCAATCCTTTACTTTGATGTTCTTGTCAACACCAGCTTGTGCTAAGATTTTGTTCGCACTACTACGACCTATACCGAAAATATAGGTCAAACCGATTTCACCTCTTTTGTTCTGAGGCAAATCTACTCCGACAATTCTTATAGCCATAAACTAATTTTTTTGCAAAAGTATAAAAAAATTATCCTTGACGTAGTTTATACTTAGGATTTTTTTTGTTAATAACATACAAATGTCCGTTTCTCCTAACAATCTTGCACTCAGGAGTACGTTTTTTTAAAGAAGCTTTAACTTTCATATCTCAATTTTCTGTTTTATTTGTATCTAAAAGCAATGCGTCCCTTAGATAAGTCATACGGGGACATTTCCACTCTTACCTTGTCACCTGGCAGGATTTTGATGTAATGCATTCTCATCTTACCAGAAATGTGGGCAGTGATTTCATGCCCGTTCTCCAATTCGACGCGGAACATAGCGTTGGACAACGCCTCTACAATCGTTCCGTCTTGTTCAATCGCTGCTTGTTTTGCCATTTAGCTATAATGCTTTAGTACCTAATATTTGTTCGACATATTCAAAAGAGGAAAGGATCTCAGGTCCATCAGGACCTACCGCGATGGTGTGCTCGAAGTGAGCCGCCGGTAATCCGTCCGAAGTACGGACCGTCCAACCATCTTTTTCCATGTAGACGCTTCTCTTACCCATATTGACGATAGGCTCGATCGCTATCACAATGCCTTCCCTAAGTAAAAGCCCCATTCGACTCCGTCCGTAATTCGGGACCATCGGTTCCTCATGCATCATTCTACCGATGCCGTGTCCCATGTATTCGCGAACCACCGAAAATCCGACTGACTCACAATGGGATTGGATGGAATGTCCGATGTCTCCTAATCTGTTACCTTTTATAGCGGATGAAATTCCCTCATAAAGAGAATCTTTCGTCGTTTTTAAAAGTCTTTTGACCTCGTCAGCAACTTCACCCACACAGAAGGTATAACATGAATCGCCGTGGAATCCGTTGATTTCAGCCCCGCAATCGACAGAGACAATGTCACCATCCTTTAGAACATAATCAGAAGGGATTCCGTGAACGACCTGATCGTTGACCGAAGTGCAAATCGAGTTAGGATAACCATAATATCCTAAGAAACTCGGGACAGCACCCATGGACCGTATATAATCCTCCGCTAAAGAATCGAGTTGAAGGGTCGTAACACCCGGCTTAACCGCTTTCGCGACCTCGCCCAAAGTCTTAGCGACAATGTTGTTGCTCAACCGCATCAACTCTACATCTTCAGCAGTCTTTAGATATATCATAAGTCGTTAATATACGGAAACACCGTTACGACCTCTAATAACAGTACCGTTTTCCATCAAGCCGTCATACTTATGCATGTTCAAATGGCTTTGAACCTGTTGCAAAGTATCGAGAACTACTCCGACAACGATCAACAGAGAAGTACCTCCGAAGAACTGAGCGAACTGAGTAGTAACGCCGTACTGACGGATGATTGCCGGCAAAATAGCGAGGATTGCCAAGAAAATAGCGCCAGGGAGAGTGATACGTGACATAATCAAGTCAATGTATTCCGCCGTAGCGTTTCCAGGCTTCACACCCGGGATGAATCCGTTATTACGCTTCATATCCTCGCTCATCTGTTGAGGATTAATGATGATCGCCACATAGAAGTAGGTGAACAAGATAATCAAGAGAGCGAAAATCAAATTGTATACGAAGCTGTTATTGTCACGCCACAAAGAGAAGAAAGAACCGCTTCCGTCACCATTACCAATCCAAGGAGTGAAAACCAAAGGGATGAACATGATCGCCTGCGCGAAGATGATAGGCATCACATTGGCTGCATTAACCTTCAAAGGTATATATTGACGAACGCCTCCGACTCTTTGACCTTCAACCATACGGTTCGCATATTGAACAGGGACCTTTCTGACTCCTTGAACCAAAAGGATAGCTGCGCAAGAAACGACTAGCAATCCAAGAATCTCGAGAATCAATTTGATAAGACCTCCGCTTTCGTTCAAACAGTAAGCGAACTCGGCTGCGAGAGCGTGAGGGAAACGAGCGATGATACCGACAAGAATGATAAAGGAAATACCGTTACCGACACCTTTGTCAGTGATACGCTCACCCAACCACATGACGAACATACTACCAGCGCAAAGAATGATGGTCGAAGAAATCTTAAACCATACACCTGCAGGCAAAGCGGAACCTACTTCCCTTAATTGAACAGACAAGTTCACAAGGTAAGAAGGACCTTGGAGCAATAATATCGCCACGGTCAGATAACGAGTTATCTGCATCATCTTCTTTCTACCGCTATCACCGTCTTTTTGCATTTTTTGGAATGAAGGGACAGCGATGGTCAACAATTGCACAACGATAGAAGCCGAGATGTACGGCATGATACCGAGCGCAAAAATGGAAGCGTTGGAGAATGCACCACCAGAGAACATATCCAACAATCCCATCAGACCCTCTGCCGTCTGGTCCTTCAAGCTGGACAACGCAGAAGTGTCGATGCCCGGCAAAACGACGAATGAACCGAAACGGTATACTAAAACAAATAAAAAGGTCACAAGGATTCGACGTCTCAAATCCTTGGCCTTATAAATGTTTTTAATGGTTTTTACGAAATTACTCATTTTTCAAGAATTACGATCGTACCACCAACTGCTTCAATTGCTTCCTTAGCGGATTGAGAGAATGCGCTTGCGGAAACAGTCAACTTGCTAGTCAACTGACCCTTGCGAACATCACCAAGCACCTTGATCAAATCATTGGAAGAAGCGAGACCCGCACCAACCAAAACACTAGGATCAATTGCGTCAATGTTTTTCTCAGTAGCGAGAGCTTGAAGATCACCAAGATTGATAACCTTGTATTCTACGCGATTAATGTTCTTGAAGCCAAACTTAGGCAAACGACGTTGCAATGGCATTTGACCACCCTCGAAACCGATCTTTTTTGAATAACCAGAACGTGACTTCGCACCCTTGTGACCTCTTGTGGAAGTTCCGCCCTTACCGGAACCCGGACCGCGGCCGATTCTCTTTCTGCTCTTTACAGAGCCCGCAGCTGGTTTCAAATTACTTAAATCCATTATATGAAATGATTTAAAATTTTAATACTTATTTTTCTACGATCACCAAATGTTTAACGGCTTCAACCATTCCCAAAACTACAGGAGTGTCTTCGCGTTCAACAACAGAGTTAATTTTCTTCAAGCCTAAAGCCGCAAGAGTTTCTCTTTGCTTTTTAGGGCAACCGATCTTACTTTTAACTTGTTTAATCTTTATCTTTGCCATAATCCTAAAAATTAACCTTTAAACACTTTTTCCATTGAAACACCTCTGTTTTGAGCAACAGTGTAAGCGTCACGAATCTCAGAAAGAGCCAAGATTGTAGCCTTCACCAAGTTGTGAGGGTTGGAAGAGCCCTTTGACTTAGCCAAGACGTCAGTGATACCCACGCTCTCGAGAACCGCACGCATGGCACCACCGGCCTTAACACCGGTACCGTGAGATGCAGGTTTCAACAACACTTGAGCTCCACCGAATTTAGCCTCTTGCTCGTGAGGGATAGTACCCTTCAACACAGGCACCTTTACCAAGTTCTTCTTGGCTGCCTCTACACCTTTCGCTATGGCTGCGGTAACCTCACTGGCTTTACCCAAACCGTAACCGACTACACCTTCCTCGTTTCCTACAACTACGATTGCAGCGAAACTAAAAGTACGACCACCTTTGGTAACCTTAGTCACACGGTTAATAGCGACCAACCTATCTTTCAATTCCAAGTCGTTGGTTGACTTAACTTTACTATTTTCTACAGCCATAACTATTAAAATTTAAGACCACCCTTACGAGCGGCATCAGCCAATTCCTTAATTCTACCATGATACAAGTATCCGTTACGGTCGAAAACAACCTCGCTGATACCTGCCTCTAAAGCTTTCTTAGCAACCAATTCGCCAACCTTAGCAGCTTGCTCCTTCTTAGGACACTTCTCAGTCATTCCGAGTGAAGAAGCCGCAGTCAAAGTTTTGCCTTCCAAATCGTTGATCAATTGAACATAGATTTGTTTGTTGCTTCTAAAAACCGTCATACGAGGACGAGCAGCAGATCCGGAGATCTTGCCTCTAATTCTCCTCTTTATCTTTAATCTTCTTTCAATTTTAGTCGTCATAATAATAATTTTTTACAATGATTATTTAGCACCAGCTGACTTACCAGCCTTACGACGAATCTGCTCGCCAACGAATTTAATACCTTTACCCTTGTAAGGCTCTGGTTTACGGAACGTGCGGATTTTCGCACAAACCTGGCCTAACAATTGCTTATCGCAACTTTCGAGGATAACCAAAGGGTTTTGGTTTCTTTCACTCTTAGTCTCGATCTTAATCTCCTTTGGCAATTGTAAGAAGATGTTATGGGTATAACCTACAGCGAACTCAAGCACTTGACCTTGATTGGAAACACGATAACCGACACCGACAAGTTCAAGCTCTTTCTTGTAGCCCTGAGATACACCGATAACCATATTATTAATCAAAGCTCTGTACAATCCGTGCATTGAGCGGTGAGGACCGTCCTCTTCACTACGTGAGAAAGAAACAGTACCGTCTTTGATTTCTACTTTAATGTCGGGATTGACATATTGTGACATTTCGCCCTTAGGACCTTTAACTGTCACTACGTTATCCTCCATGGAAACTGTAACGCCTGAAGGAATACTGATCGGTAAATTACCTATTCTAGACATATTAACAATCCTCCCACATTAATAGATGTAACACAAAACTTCGCCGCCAATCTTCAAATCGCGAGCTTCCTTATCAGTCATAACTCCTTTGGATGTAGACACGATGGCGATGCCGAGGCCGTTCAAAACCTTAGGCATGTCTTTGTAGCCCACATACTTACGCAAACCTGGAGTTGAAACTCTCTTCAACCCCTTGATTGCATTCACTTTGTTGATTGGATCATACTTCAAGGCAATCTTGATAGAGCCTTGATAACCCTCATCACTGAACTTGTAGTTCAAGATATAGCCCTTATCGAGCAATATCTTCGTAATCTCCTTTTTCAAATTTGAGGCAGGAACTTCAAGCACTCTGTGTTTAGCTTGAATAGCGTTCCTCAATCTCGTTAGATAATCTGCTATTGGATCTGTCATAATAAAACAATTAAATTGATCAGGAATACCTGACAATATTTAACACTAATTTTTTACCAGCTTGCCTTCTTCACGCCTGGGATGAGACCTGCAGAAGCCATCTCACGGAATTGTATACGTGAGATACCGAAGAGACGGATATAACCCTTAGGTCTTCCCGTCAACTTGCAACGGTTGTGCTTACGCACTGGCGATGCATTCTTTGGCAATGCTTGAAGAGCTTCGTAGTTACCCTCAGCTTTGAGCTGTGCTCTCTTCTCAGCATACTTGGCGCAAAGTTTTGCACGTTTTACCTCACGTGCTTTCATTGATTCTTTTGCCATCTTATTACTTCTTTACATTTTTAAATGGTAAACCAAATTCTCTCAGCAAAGCAAAACCTTCTTCGTCCGTCTTCGCAGAGGTCACAAAGGTAATATTCATTCCCAACATTTTCTGTATAGAATCGATATTAATTTCAGGGAAAATGATTTGTTCTTCGATTCCGAGGGTGTAATTGCCTCTACCATCGAGTTTTGACTCAATTCCCTTGAAGTCTCTGATACGAGGCAAAGCCACGCGGATGAGACGCTCCAAGAACTCGTACATCTTCTCGCGGCGCAAAGTAACTCTGACACCGATAGGCATCTTCTTACGCAACTTGAAGTTAGAAACGTCTTTCTTAGAAAGCGTTGCGACAGCTTTTTGACCGGTGATTGCAGTCAACTCGTTGATAGCGACCTCAATGATCTTCTTGTCGGCAACAGCCTCACCCAAACCTTCGTTAATAACGATCTTCTCCAAAACAGGGACTTGCATCACTGTTTTGTAGTTGAACTCCTTCATCAAGGAAGGAACGATACGCGTAGCGTACTCTTGCTTTAAACTTGCAGTATTCATTATTTAATAACCTCCCCTGATTTTTTAGCGTAACGTACTGTCTTGCCATCAGCATCCTTCTTACGACCGATGCGGGTTGGCTTGCCAGACTTAGGATCAATCAAATTCAAGTTGGAAACATGGATAGGAGCCTCCATCTCGATGATTCCGCCCTGAGGATTCTTAGCGCTAGGCTTCATAGCCTTCTTGACCATATTAAGACCCTCTACGACAGCCTTTTGGTCTTTTACAAGGACGCGAAGAACACGTCCTTGTTTACCTTTACAATCTCCAGAGTTTACGTAAACCGTATCTCCCTTTTTGATATGTAACTTACTCATTTCTCTAAATTTAAGAATTAAAGCACTTCTGGTGCCAATGAAACGATTTTCATGTTTGTTGCACGGAGTTCACGAGCGACAGGACCGAAGATACGGCTTGCTCTCATTTCACCTGCAGCATTCAAAAGGACACAAGCGTTATCATCGAAACGGATATAAGAGCCATCCTGACGTCTGATCTCTTTCTTCGTTCTTACGATTACCGCCTTAGAAACAGTACCCTTCTTCATATCACTTGACGGGATGACACTCTTGACTGTTACGACAATGATGTCTCCTACTGTAGCGTAGCGTTTAGCCGTGCCACCCAAAACGCGAATACACAACGCTTCCTTAGCACCGCTGTTGTCAGCTACGGTCATTCTAGATTCTTGCTGTATCATAATTACTTAGCCCTTTCGATAATTTCAACTAATCTCCATCTCTTCATCTTGCTCAACGGACGAGTCTCCATGATTCTTACGAAGTCACCGACGTTGCACTCGTTCTTTTCGTCGTGAGCATGATATTTCTTCGTCTTGTTGACGAACTTTTGGTAAATAGGGTGTTTCTCTTTCCACTTAACAGCGACAGTGATGGTTTTGTCCATCTTAGTGCTGGAAACTACTCCCTGTCTTTCTTTTCTTAAGTTTCTCATATTAATCAGCCCTTTAATTAATTATTTAATTCCCTCCAACGCAACTCAGTGTGAATACGCGCGATTTCCTTGCGAGCAGCCTTAATCTGCATAGGGTTATCCAACGGAGAGATTGAATGGTTAATTTTCATCTTAACCAAATTCTGCTCTAATTCAGCAAGCTTAGCTTGCAAATCCTGAGTTGAAAACTCTTTTAAATCCGTCTTTTTCATATCACTTATGCATTTTCGTTTTGAGCGTCATAATCTCTTCTGACAATAAACTTAGTTGTGACAGGCAACTTTTGAGCAGCCAAACGCAAAGCCTCTTTTGCTACTGCGAAAGGAACACCGTCTACCTCGATAGCGATTCTTCCTGGTGTAACAGGGAAAACGAATCCCTCAGGACTACCTTTACCTTTACCCATACGGACATCGGCAGGCTTCTTAGTGATTGGCTTATCAGGGAATATTCTGATCCAGATTTTACCTTCCCTTTGCATATAACGAGTCACCGCGATACGGGCAGCCTCGATTTGACGTGCGGTAATCCACTTAGTCTCCAAGACCTTGATTCCGAAAGAACCGAAAGCCAATTGATCGCCACGGTGAGCGAAACCTTTGCAACGGCCTTTCTGGGGTCTTCTGTACTTTACTCTCTTAGGTTGTAACATTTTTCCTTCAACTTAATTAGTTAAACAGAATTATTTCTTTTTTTTCTTGAAGCCTTGTGGTTTCCCTGCTGATTGCGCATTGTTTCCTGAACGACCAGCCTCTTTAGAAGCGGTGAAGTTAGGAGCCAAATCCTTCTTACCGTAAACCTCGCCACGGCAAATCCAAACCTTAATACCAATCAAACCTACGTTTGTCAAAGCTTCTGCTTGCGCGTAGTCGATATCAGCTCTGAAAGTGTGCAATGGAGTTCTTCCCTCCTTGTACATCTCAGAACGAGCCATTTCAGCACCGTTCAAACGGCCGGAAACTTGCACCTTGATACCTTCCGCACCCATACGCATCGTAGACGCGATAGCCATCTTCGTAGCGCGGCGGTAAGCGATCTTACCCTCCACCTGACGAGCGATGTTGTTAGCGACGATAGTAGCGTCCAATTCAGGACGTTTAACTTCGAAGATGTTGATTTGCACTTCCTTGTCGGTGATGCCCTTCAACTCCTCTTTCAATTTCTCAACTTCTTGACCACCCTTACCGATGATGATTCCCGGACGAGCCGTGCAAACGGTGATGGTGATGAGTTTCAATGTACGTTCTATTACGATTCTAGAGACGCTAGCCTTTGCGAGACGGGCGTTGAGGTACTTTCTGATTTTAGCATCCTCCACAATAGTATCGCCGTAATTCTTACCGCCGAACCAGTTAGAATCCCATCCTTTAATGATTCCAAGACGGTTGCTTATTGGATTTACTTTCTGTCCCATCTAACAATTAATTTTTAGTGTCCTTTGAATTAATAGAATCTACAAAAATCGTCACATGGTTAGAGCGCTTACGAATTCTGTAACCTCTACCTTGTGGAGCTGGGCGAAGTCTCTTCAATGTTTTGCCTTCGTCAACGAAGATGTTGCAGATGTACAACTCTCCGTTATCAGCCTTCTTATCGTTTTTCTGTTCCCAGTTTGCGATAGCTGAGCGAAGAAGCTTCTCCAAACGGTTAGAAGCATCCTTAGTGGAATACTTCAATACGCTGAGAGCCTTGTACGCCTCCATACCGCGGACCATGTCTGCGACCAAACGCATCTTGCGCGGAGATGTAGGAACATCATTTAATTTAGCGAAATATTGAGACTTAAGAGCTTCTTTTGTCTTAGCTGCTCTTACGCTCTTCTTTTCTCTTCTGTTCTCTTTTATTACACTCATTTTACCTAATTTTTAATCAGTTTTACGCGGTATTACTTTTTGTTGTTACCAGCGTGTCCCCTAAACGTACGAGTCAAAGAGAATTCGCCGAGCTTGTGACCGACCATGTTCTCAGTAACGTACACAGGGATAAACTTATTTCCGTTATGAACTGCTATTGTATGACCCACGAAATCAGGAGAAATCATGGAAGCTCTTGACCAAGTCTTGATGACGGACTTCTTACCGCTCTCATTCATGGCAAGCACCTTCTTCTCGAGCTTTACGCTAATAAACGGGCCTTTTTTTAATGAACGACTCATAAAATTACCTTTTTAATTACTTTTTCCTTCTTTCGATTATATACTTGTTAGAAGCAGCCTTTGGAGATCTAGTCTTGTAGCCCTTAGCCAACAAGCCTTTCCTTGATCTTGGGTGACCTCCTGATTGACGTCCTTCACCACCACCCATCGGGTGATCTACTGGGTTCATTACGACACCTCTATTGTGAGGGCGACGACCCAACCAGCGTGAACGTCCTGCCTTACCGGAAGCCTCCAACGCGTGGTCAGAGTTTCCTACCGTTCCCACGGTGGCCTTACAAGCGCAAAGAATCATTCTGGACTCGCCAGAAGGTAATTTTACGATTGCATACTTTCCTTCTCTCGAAGTTAATTGAGCAAAAGTTCCTGCGGAACGAACCAATGCAGCACCCTGTCCAGGACGTAATTCCAAGTTGTGGATTACAGTACCCAACGGGATGTTAGCCAAAGGCAACGCGTTTCCGACTTCAGGTGCCGCTTCTGCTCCAGAAAGCAATTGTTGTCCAATTTGCAATCCATTAGGCGCAAGAATGTAACGTTTTTCACCATCAGCGTAGAACAAAAGAGCGATACGAGCCGAACGGTTTGGATCATACTCGATTGTCTTTACGACTGCTGGAACACCATCTTTGTCTCTTTTGAAGTCAATTACTCTATACTTTCTCTTGTGACCACCACCGATGTAACGCATCGTCATCTGACCTGAGTTGTTACGTCCACCAGTCTTGTGTAAACCTACGACAAGAGATTTTTCTGGCACGTTTGTAGTAATTGCGTCAAACGTACCAATAACTTTGTGTCTTTGCCCCGGTGTTGCGGGCTTAAATTTACGAACAGCCATTTTTATTCAATATTGCTATAAAAATCTATTACTTGACCTTTCTCCAAGGTTACGTAAGCCTTCTTGTAGTTGGCGTTACGACCTGAAAGAATACCGGATTTGGTATAACGGGTCTTAGCCTTGCCCTCAACATTTACCGTGTTGACAGCAACGACCTTAACGTTATACAACGCTTCAACGGCTTCCTTGATCTCGATTTTGTTAGCCGTTGGAACGACACGAAAACCGTAGCGAGATTGAGTCTCGCCAAGGTTTGTCAATTTCTCTGTAATTATCGGTTTAATTATGATTCCCATCTTTTCAACCTCCTTAAGCCTTTAAATTTTTCTCAATATTCGCCAAAGCGTCCTCAGTTACGAGGAGACATGCTGCGCTCAAAATCTTGTAAGTGTTTAACTCAGAAGAAGTTATAACGCCAGCCTTTTGAATATTTTTCGCCGACAAATATACGTTTTTATTTGGTTCTGACAAAACTAAAAGAGTTTTCTTCTCGTCAAGGTTCAAACTCTTGAGCATAGAAGAGTAATTCTTAGTTTTAGGAGCGTCAAAATTGAGGTTCTCCAAAACCACGATCTTGTTGTCCTTAGCCATTGTCGACAATGCTGAAAGACGAGCCAAGCTCTTGGTCTTCTTGTTCAATTTGAAACTGTAATCGCGAGGTTTAGGACCGAACACGCGAGCACCACCGACCAAAACTGGAGAGTTGATGTCACCACGACGTGCGCCACCTCCACCTTTTTGACGACCTAACTTTCTCGTACTACCAGAAATTTCGCTTCTCTCCTTAGACTTGTGAGTTCCTTGACGTTGGTCAGCCATGTATTGTCTAACAGCGAGGTACATCACATGCTCGTTTGGCTCGATGCCAAAGATTTCGTCGGACAAAGAGACCTTTCTTCCGGTATCTTCACCTTTAATATTAAATACACTCAGTTCCATTACTTATTAACTATTACGATTGCACCTTTAGTTCCTGGCAAAGAACCCTTGATAACCAAAAGGTTGTTCTCAGGAATTACTTTTAAAATCTGAAGATTCTGTACTGTGACTGAATCCCCGCCCAAACGGCCAGCCATACGCATTCCCTTGAATACCTTTGCTGGGTAAGAACATGCTCCGATAGATCCCGGTGCTCTCAAACGGTTATGCTGACCATGAGTGGATTGTTGCACACCACCGAAACCGTGGCGTTTAACAACGCCTTGGAAACCTTTTCCTTTAGAGGTGCCGATCACGTCTACGAAGTCGGACTCAGAGAACAAATCAACAGTGATTTGGTCGCCCAACTTGTACTCCTGATCAAAATCCTTGAACTCGGCCAAGTGTCTCTTTGGTGTTACGCCTGACTTCTTGAAGTGACCCAACTCAGCCTTCGTAGTGTGCTTCTCTTTCTTGTCTTCGAAGCCCAATTGAAGAGCGCTGTAGCCATCTTTCTCGACAGTCTTGATTTGTGTAACAACACAAGGACCTACTTCGACAACAGTGCATGGAACATTTTTTCCCTCAGCACTGAAAACGGATGTCATTCCGATTTTTTTTCCTATTAATCCTGGCATTTCAATAAATATTAATGTTAACTACACTTTAATTTCTACCTCAACTCCGCTTGGCAACTCCAACTTCATCAAAGCGTCAACGGTCTTAGCTGTTGAGCTGTAGATGTCGATCAATCTCTTGAAAGAAGAGAGTTGGAATTGTTCTCTTGACTTTTTGTTAACGAATGTTGAACGGTTCACAGTAAAAATACGTTTGTGTGTTGGCAACGGAATTGGACCACTCACAACAGCTCCCGTAGTTTTTACGGTCTTAACGATCTTTTCAGCTGACTTGTCAACCAAATTGTGATCATAAGACTTTAATTTGATTCTAATTTTTTGACTCATCTCTTTGAATCTATTTTAATATTATAATAATTCTACTTTACCCTTAGCCTCAGCTACTACAGTCTTAGCGATTGCGGAAGAAACCTCAGCGTAATGAGAGAACTCCATAGAAGAAGTCGCACGACCTGAAGTGATGGTACGCAAATCGGTCACATAACCGAACATCTCAGCCAACGGAACTTTCGCTTTCACGATACGAGCGCCTGAACGGCTGGTTTCCATACCCTCAACTTGACCACGACGCTTGTTCAAGTCACCGATAACGTCACCCATGTTCTCCTCTGGTGTGATAACCTCGAGTTTCATGATAGGCTCCATCAAAACCGGTTTAGCCTTAGCGCAAGCCTCCTTGAATGCCAAGTTAGCGCAGATTTCGAATGACAATTGGTCTGAATCGACTGGGTGATAAGAACCGTCGACAACAACGACCTTCAATTTCTCCAATGGGAAGCCTGCCAATACACCATTCTTCATAGCAGCTTGGAATCCCTTTTGGATAGATGGGATGAACTCCTTAGGAATGTTACCACCCTTTACGACATCTTCGAACTGCAATGAGCCCTCGAAGCCTTCGTCAGCAGGTCCAACCTTAACGACGATATCGGCGTATTTACCACGACCACCGGATTGTTTCTTGTAAAGCTCGCGGTGATCAACTGTTTTCGTGATAGCCTCTTTGTAGTTAACTTGAGGACGACCTTGATTACACTCTACCTTGAACTCACGTTTCAAACGGTCGATGATGATATCCAAGTGGAGCTCACCCATACCGGAGATAACGGTTTGACCAGATTGCTCGTCAGTCTTAACAGTAAATGTAGGGTCCTCTTCAGCCAACTTGCCCAAGCCGACACCCAACTTATCAACATCAGCCTGAGATTTAGGCTCGATAGCGATACCGATAACCGGATCTGGGAAGTCGATAGACTCCAACACCATGTGGCTCTTCTCGTCCTCACCGCACAAAGTATCACCAGTACGGATATCCTTGAAACCAACGCCTGCGCCTATATCACCAGCGGAGATTACATCAACAGGGTTTTGGTGGTTAGAGTGCATTTGGAACAAACGGGAGATACGCTCCTTCTTGCCTGAACGAGTATTGAAGATGTAAGAACCTGCGTCGATCTTACCAGAGTAAACACGGAAGAAGCACAAACGTCCTACGAATGGGTCGGTAGCGATCTTGAACGCCAAAGCGCACAAAGGCTCGTCCTCGTCTGGGTGACGAACGACCTTCTCATCAGGATTAACGAGAGAGTTACCAATGATCTCCTCAGTATCCAATGGGCTAGGCAAGTAAGCGCAAACTGCGTCCAACATTGTCTGAACACCCTTGTTCTTGAAAGATGAACCACAGATCATAGGGAATATCTTCATAGCGATAGTACCCTTTCTGATAGCGGCCTTGATCTCCTCCTCAGTGATAGTTGAAGGATCGTCGAAGTATTTCTCCATCAACGCGTCGTCGCACTCAGCGACCTTCTCCAACATCTTATCTCTCCACTCCTTAGCCTCTTCAACCAATTCGGCAGGAATTTCCTCAGTGGAATATTCAGCGCCCATGGTCTCATCGTGCCAAAGGATAGCCTTCATCTTGATCAAATCGACAACACCCTTGAAAGAATCCTCAGCACCAACTGGGATTTGGATCGGACAAGGATTAGCGCCGAGCACCTCTTTAACTTGAGTTACAACGTCGAAGAAGTTAGCACCAGAACGGTCCATCTTGTTTACGTAACAAATACGAGGTACAGAGTACTTGTCAGCCTGACGCCATACAGTCTCAGATTGAGGCTCAACACCACCAACCGCGCAGAATGTAGCGACAGCACCATCCAAGATACGGAGTGAACGTTCAACCTCAACGGTGAAGTCAACGTGTCCTGGGGTATCAATCAAGTTGATCTTGTATTTCTTATCTAAGTATTTCCAATAAGTGGTGGTAGCGGCAGAAGTAATGGTAATACCTCTCTCCTGCTCCTGAACCATCCAGTCCATGGTAGCGGCACCATCGTGAACCTCACCGATTTTGTGAGTCAAACCTGTGTAGAACAAGATACGCTCTGACGTAGTTGTCTTACCAGCATCGATGTGAGCCATGATACCGATATTTCTTGTATAATGTAAATCAGCTTTAGCCATTTTGTAATTCGTATAATTGATTAGAATCTGAAGTGAGCGAATGCGCGGTTAGCCTCAGCCATCTTGTGCATGTCTTCCTTTTTCTTGAAGGCACCGCCTTGGTTGTTATATGCGTCAGCGATCTCAGCAGCCAACTTGTCTGCCATAGAGTGACCACTTCTTTTACGAGAGAAGATGATAAGATTCTTCATAGAGATTGACTCTTTTCTCTCTGGACGAATTTCTGTAGGTACTTGGAATGTAGCACCGCCCACACGGCGAGACTTAACCTCTACTTGAGGAGTAATGTTTTCCAAAGCCTTCTTCCAGATTTCTATCGGAGCCTTGTCCTCATTAGGGAGTTTTGACTTAACGTTATCCAACGCTGTATAGAAAATATCGTATGCGATAGATTTCTTACCGTCATACATCAAATGGTTAACAAATCTAGTAACCATTACTTCATTGAAAACTGGATCTGGTAAAATGACCCGTTTCTTTGGTTTTGCTTTTCTCATTTTTACTCAAAAATTTTTCGTTTTTGTTTTGGTTGCAGTTGCTTCAACGGCTACGCCTAGCCATTTACTCAACCGGTGTGATTCGACTTACTTAAAGTTTATCGGATCACTTTTTCTTTGCTGGAGCTGCTTGTCCTGGCTTAGGTCTCTTCACGCCATATTTAGAACGACGTTGTGTACGACCGTTAACACCTGCGGTATCAAGTGTTCCGCGAACGATGTGGTAACGCACACCTGGAAGATCCTTAACACGACCACCACGCACCATCACGATGGAGTGCTCCTGCAAGTTGTGACCCTCTCCTGGAATGTAAGCATTCACTTCTTTTTGGTTCGTCATACGTACTCTGGCAACCTTACGCATTGCTGAGTTAGGCTTCTTAGGGGTTGTAGTGTAAACCCTCACGCAGACGCCTCTTCTCTGTGGACATGAGTCCAAAGCTGGAGATTTGCTATTGTCCGCCTGACTTGCCCTTCCTTTTCTAACTAACTGCTGAATTGTAGGCATTTCGTTAAACTTTAATCTTTTAAGTTATTAATAAATATATTTTTAGACACTCTACTAAAAGTGGGTGCAAATTTAGGAAGAATTTTTCAGTCCCACCAATTTTTTTTATTTTTTTTTCACACAATTAAAAAGGAGGCCCTTCCACAGCCTTGTTCGAATGGTAAAATATTGCCTTTTAACAAATTAACCAAACATTTTTACGACAAGCCACCTCCCCGTGCAGATGCCTTATGTAGTAAGGAGACGATGCTCGCATCGTCTCAACAACACCGATCGAGGCGCCACACAATTCTTAATTCTTAAATCTTAATTCTTAATTCAAAAAAAGATTATATTTGTATCATATATTAAATTAAGGTAAATGTCGCCTATAGGAGAAACGAAGATGGAAATAACGAAAACACACATGCAGCGCATCATCATCGCAGCGATCTTCCTTGTCGCCGGATTCTGCATCTACCAAACTTACCCGAGCGTGGGTAAATTCAAATATGACTATGTCGTCGGAAAGCCATGGGAATATGACGCCCTAACCGCCCCGTTCGCTTTCGAAATCATGAAATCGAAAGACCAAATACAAAGCGAGCAAGACAGTTTGCTAAAAGATTTCCTTCCATTCTTCCAAAATGACGAGAGTGTCTATACCAAGTCTATCCAAAAGCTCAACGATAACTTCGGGAAAGAAGAAAACAATGCGGCGAATGAATACAAGCAATACATCACACACAAGCTAAAGAAGCTTTACGCAAACGGCATCATATCTTCCGACGTGATGGACGAGTTGAAAGCGGAGGGTAAAGAAGAAATCTACATTCTCACAGGGAATGTATCGAAGGTGAAATCCGTCGCTTCGCTACACACGACAAAATCAGCCTATGAGAGCATCATGAACGGCACATCGTCGTCGCTCGACAAGGTCACCTTGCAGGGTTACAACATCAACAACTACATCCGAGAAAACGTCATATTCGACAAGGAGAAAACCGAATCCGTCAAGAAGGACAAACTGAAAGCGATATCCCTCACAAAAGGAAGAATCCAAAGCGGAGAAAAAATCATCGACCACGGAGAAATCGTCAAATCCGAAACTTACGACATACTCAACTCGCTTCAAATGGCCACACAGGAGAACATGGGGAAGAGCAATTCGAAACTCATCCACATCGGACAAGTGATCATCATCCTCTGTGTTCTATGCGCCTTTTTTCTCTATTTCCACCTCTTCCGGAAAGAATATCTAGAAGCGCCGAAGAACATGGCGTTCATTCTCGGATTCATCGTTGTTCTTTGCTTCTTCACCTCCATCGTTGTAAAACACGAACTGACACCGAACATCATACCATACGCACTGCTACCGATACTCGTAACTTGCTTTTTCGACACCCGCACCGCCCTATTCTCCCACCTGACGGCAGTGCTTTTGATTTCTTTCATCGTTCCGAACGATTTCGAGTTCTTGTTAATCCAAATCATCATCGGAATGATATCCATTTGCATGCTAAAAAACATCTACATGCGGGCGCAGCTAGTACACGCCGCCATCATCATCATCATCACCTATTGTTTAGTCTATGTGGGCAATACATTGGTGCATGAGAATGGAATGGAGCACTTTGATTGGAAGATGTTTTTCGTCTTCCTCATCAATGGGTTGTTACTTCTTTTCGCCAATCCTCTCATCTACATCGTGGAGAAAGTTTTTGGCTACGTCTCTGACGTCACCCTCGTGGAATTGGCTAATACCAACAATTCTTTACTCCGTAAATTTTCCGAAGAGGCGCCTGGCAGTTTCCAACACTCCATGCAAGTATCCAACCTAGCATCCGATGCTGCGAGAAGTATCGGAGCGAACCCGATGTTAGTCAGGGCGGGCGCACTTTACCATGACATCGGCAAAATGGCAAATCCCGCATTCTTCACGGAAAACCAATCCAGCAAGAATCCGCACACCGAATTAGACGAGGAGAAGAGCGCTCAAATCATCATCCGTCATGTGACAGACGGTATCGCCATCGCCAAAAGGGAGGGGTTGCCGGAAAAGATCCAAGAGTTCATCAAATCTCACCATGGGAAGAGTAAGACGAAATACTTCTATTACACCATAAAAAACAAATACCCAGACAAAGAGATCGACGAGTCTAAATTCACCTATCCGGGTCCATTACCTTCTTCAAAAGAGATGGCCATTCTCTCCATGTGCGATTCCGTGGAGGCGGCGTCCAGAAGTCTGCAGGAATACACGGACAAGTCAATCAACGACTTGGTGGAGAAGATTATCACAGAGCAAGTCAATGAAGGAATCTTCGAGGAGACGCCTATCACCTTCAAGGAAATCAATACCATAAAATCCGTATTGAAAGGGAAACTTACCACGATTTACCACACAAGGATCGTATACCCGGAATTGAACAAAAATTAAACTAAATAATTTTCTCTTCCATAAACGGCTATGTCCTCATCGGGCATAGCCGTTTCCTATTTTTGCAAAAAAAGATTATGAAGTGGTATTTGGAAAATAAAATGGACGAGATATTCGATTGGCGATGGAATCTATATGCCTATCACCAACTGCAATACCAAGAACTCCCTGCGGAGGAATGCGGGAAGGAGTCGATTCGGACGCTTGTCAGATGGTACGCCGACAAAAAGAGCGGGAAGACCCGCTACGCCTTCAAAAAATTAAGCAAAGCGATTCTCACCTTGCCGTCTAAAGAGCAGGAATCAATCACCCTACTCTTTCTGCAAGGATGCAAAGGCGACGCCGACTTCGTATGCCTCAACATCCAAGGATGCAATAAGAGAAAAGGATCATCCGCAATCGTCTGGAGGGAATCATACATCGAGCCAGTCAAGGCGGTTTGGGAGAAATACCATAGTCCTTTAGCGGCAAGCGTCATCATACAATATTTACCCAAAGAGTACCTAATCGAGCAAGCGGAGCAGCTATCAAAAGTTGAAAAAGTATACTTCGAACTATGCAGAAGGTTAGCCAAGGAAGAACTTTTTAAGATAGACTTCGCCAAGATACGGAGAGTCGTAGACATCAACTCCTACCTATTCCTCCTCCACGAAAGCCAGCAAGAGATAAGCGATCAAGAAGCGAAGAGACTGCTCTTCCAATGGATAGGAAGCGTCGCCCACCTCAGCAAAAACCTCTCAGCAAAGCAAATCGCCGGCATCGCTTTCGCCAACGGATCCATCTTACAACTACAAGGATTGGACACCGCCATTTACCTCTTGCTCCTGTTGGGGCGGGAAGAGGTAGTCGACCAGTTCACAGATTGGTGCAGAGAGGTGGAAGAAAGATTAAAGGATATAATCAATGAAAACTATTTCAGCCGACGTTACACGCCACAAACATTACAAGAAAAGTTAGCGGAGTATGTACTCGCCTACCTTCCCGAAGAGATAGCCTCAGCAGGAGAGCAAGGGAAGTGGAGAGATTACATCATCCGTATCGGTCACCCTTTTGTCGAACCACACAAACAAGAGACTCCATATGAGCAGAGCGAAGAACAGAGAGGATTCAGCAACCCCTATCTGAACATACTTATGGAGGAATTAGACATGGAGTAGCCACTAACGGATAACAGAAGCGCCCGAGGTACCGTCAACCGGATTACTTTGGACCGGCACGCCATTAAAGTTAGCGGATGTCGGAACACTCTTTAGCAACTCGTAAAATTTTTCAGGATTCATAGCAGGTTCGACCGTAGCGAACTCCGGCACATTATAGGATTTCAAAAGATATTGGTCGAACGAAGGATCCTCATGCGGGATTTGGAATGGTTTGGAAAAAATGCCCGTAGAATCACAGTGGGTGAAAAAAGGACGAGCGTAGTTGCCATCCTCACAGCGAGAGGAGAAAAGCATCCATTTACCATTAGAACTCCAATCATGGTAAGCGTCGGACATTTCGCTATTAATTTCAGATAAAGGTCTGACTTCACCCGTCACCGTGTTCAATTCATACAAATCACAATCGCTGTGTCTATAAGGAGAGCATCCATACTCAGAAAGAGAGAACACGACCGATCTACCATCCGGAGAGGCCTTCGGCTGGGAAGCGCTCTTACCTATTGACGAGGCCGAATAAACAATCTCAGGAGTGCCGAAACGCATGGAATCCTTGTCAAATCTGACACAAGCGAGGTCGTACTTAATCTTTTTATATTCGGACACATGAGACAAGACAGAATCGGAGGTGACATAATAAAGTTTCTCGCCATCGCCGGACCAGCAAGGGAAAGTCTCCATTTTATCGGAGCTCTTCAAAATATAAGATATCTCGTTTTTCTCAATATCATACAAGACAAGGTCGGAACTAAAATCCATAATTTCAACCTTCGCGTTATTGAAAGAAGGGAAGCACTGTCCCACAGAATTGACCGAAAAAGCCACCAATGGCAGAGAAGGATGCCAAGCGACATATGTTGTAGAAGCTAAAAGATCGCCCACCTTGGTATTGATGATGCTGGTTTTCCCATTATAAGTCAACACCAGACCACCATTTTTCCCTCTGTAATGAAACAAGCTATTGCCCGATCCATTTTTCTGTTGAGAATGGCAATTCATACAACATTGGTTCTCACCCGGTTTATTACCAAACAGATCATAGTTCTCTGCGATATTCCTATAACTATTATGCTCCAAATCAAAAGAGGTCAGACTTAGAGAAGTATAGGCGCGATAAGAGGGTTCGATTAATCGGCAAGTCAACAACGGATCGATGGAATCGCGCTCCACCTTCCAGTAGAAAGGTTTCAAGCGGGACCATTGGCTATTCTTCACATAGACTTCAATTTTCAGAGAGGTATCCAGATTGTTCGACAAAATTTTCTTCCACGTTTGCGTCGGGAAAACCACCTTACCATCACCATCAGCCTCAACCACACATAGATCGCCGGAAGGCGCCGTCACGCAAACCCGGCAATCCTTTTCGGGAGTATTCACAATAAAATTCAGTGGTGCGATGTTACAAGGGATGGAGACATTCCTATAATCCGGATAAATGTCCACTTCGACAGAGTCACACTCTGCGACATTTTGGGGAACCTCCACGCCACAAGCGAGGAAAGAAAATGGCAAAGCCACCATTGCGGCATATTGTTTAACAAATCGTTTCAAATTCATCGCACAAGACTATTTAGCATTATTTCCGAAAGCATAATAGAAGCAATATGTCTTTTCGTATAAATTCTTCAAGTTACGCATTGCTCTTTCCCTATCATCATTGTCATAAGTCTTCAATGAGGCAAAGAATCCATTAACCTTGTTCCACATTTCCTCATCCACCTGCGCCATGGAGAGGATCGACTGCCGTTCACCAGACATCACAGCGATGACAGCAGCCTCCTTGATGCAATCAGGTATCGAATTGCCATGTTTCTCGACATAAGCTCTCAGATCTATGGCGAAAGCCTTCAGATTACATTCCCACAAATCAGACATTAACCTCAACTCATAATCTTCGACAGGGAGATTACTAAAACACATGAAATAACGAGAGACCGAAGCGCCTCCTTTGAACAAGACATTCTCTTCGGGCATTCTGCGGACGATCCTCGCATATTCAGGATATTTCTTAAAAAATGAGGATTTATCCCTCAACAGCAAATTCAAACGCTCCACTTCATCAGACAAGGAAAAAGCCCCACTCATTTGTTTTAAATACTTCTTTGCCAATGCGGCTTCCCCTTTCATCAAAGCACATAGGGCAAGGAAACGAAGACGTCTGTAACTCAGTCCGAACCATTGCCAAGACTCGACACAGACACGTGTGGTACTATTAAAGAATCCCGACTGGAAGAAGAGAATATCCTCAAACAAATAATTCTCATACGGGGAAAATGTCGTTTCGGCAAAAGGCAAATTGATCTTAAACAGATTATTCGACAATTTGTCCGTGTTCGCAAGAGCGATCACACGATAGGCATTCAACGTTTTTGATAACTCGTTATACTTCTTACACTCCTTCAATATACCCTTCCAATCATTCATATCCGCCTGTCTTGAGACTTTCAGTTCCGAATAGAAGATATTATCCCGATAAGACAACACATAGCATAGTCCGAAGCATAACAAAAAGGAGATTAACCGACCATAAAAACTCAATGAGGAAAAGACTTTGTCTCCAATTTTAGTTATCGGAAGGAGCAACAATGCCACGAGCGATAAGATTTGGAGCACTCTCAGTTTCAGATATGAAGAAGAAAGCAACAAAGCCGAAGAACCGAAATTAAGTTCGTCGTCGAACATACAAATATCAGACAAAAGCGGGAGAATTATGGAAGCACCCACCATCACACCCACCATGCCGGCGACATTCCGTCGGGATAGGCAAGCATCAACCGTCACTAGCATCAATGCGGCCAACGCATAGAAACCGGCAGCAGGGTAAAGTAACGCAATGACGGCAACCACAAGCACTTTTCCCCGTCGTAAATGGTTAGAAGTCTCATACAAAAGATATAGTGACAACGTGATCAAGCAACCCAAGATGGAAGTCAACCCGAAAGATGTGTCAATCCTCATGTAAATATCATAGCCGATTCCCGTGTACAAAGAGAGTAAAAGCAAGGATGGCAAGAAAGTGCCCACGAAAAAGCCATCTTTCAACCTAAAGCACTTCTCGTTCAGATAAGCGAGAGCGACCAACAAAGCAGAAACCAACGCTGCGCCCAACGCAGGAGAACGCATCACCTGATTTAGAAATTGAGAGAGATAACGCAAAGCGCCACCCGTATGACCGGTCACATCATGGGAATAGAACTCATTAGTAGTGAAATATCCGTTCCAAAAAATCCGGTATAGCACGTCATCATAGCAGAAGCAGAGGACTCCAAAGACTCCTAAAAAGAAAAACAATCTCAGCACCCAATGTGGAGCATTCATAAGCCGGTCGGGCAAACTCATTTTCATATCTTCATACCTCCATTTTCTAAATATTGGAACAAGCCCTCGCAAGTATCCTCCAACAAATCCATCACATGAGTGAAACCGGCAGAACCGCCGTAGTATGGATCCGGCACATATCTGTCATTCATATTGATGGAGAACTCAGTCATCTGACGGATTTTGCCTCTATGTTCATCGGTCAATGCCTTATCCATCAGAGATTCCACGTTATCGTCGTCCATTCCTATAATGATGTCGAACACATCAAAATCGTCGAACAAGACAGGTCTGGAGATGGATGTGACATCGTATCCCCTCTCCTTCGCCGCAGCTCTCATTCTCGGATCGGCAGGCTCACCCGCATGGAAATTGATGATGCCAGCGGAATCTATGATGTAACGGTCAGCAGCGTCATGGGCGGCAACCAACGATTTCATCACCGCCTCAGCAGCCGCCGAGCGACAGATATTGCCTAAACAGACAAAGAGAATACGAGTCTTATCCATAATAATTATTGGTTATGTCCGGGATTTCTACGTCTATGATGATGGAAACCGCTTTTCTTAGCGGGAGCGTCACCCTGTTTAGGAGCGCCACCATCTTTCGGACGGTTATGGAAATGTTGACCGCCGCCTCTATGGTGAGGACGGCCCTTCTCGCGCGGAGCATAAGCGGGACCTTCACCCAATCCCTCCGGCATAGGATATTTCTCGATCTCCTTTTGGAGGAATTTTTCTATACGTTGGAACCTGTCCTGATCGCTTTCAGAGATGAACGTGATGCCAGCGCCTTCCTTATTGGCGCGGGCGGTACGACCGATACGGTGGATATAATCCTCCGCATCATGCGGCACATCGTAGTTAAGGACCACATCGACATTCTCGATATCGATACCTCTGGAGATGATGTCCGTCGCCACAAGGATGTTCACCTTACCCGCCTTAAAGTCGAGCAACGCCTGATCGCGCTCCGCCTGTTCCAAATCGGAATGGATCTCCACGGCATGGAGTCCCAAACGACGCAAGCTGCGGGCCACCTCCTTCACCTTCAGTTTGGAAGAGGAGAAAATAATAATCTTCTCGTTCTTCTTATCGGAGAAGAGCGTCTGCACGAGCGACAATTTCTGGTTCTCGTAGCAGACATAAGCGCCTTGGGCGATACCCTCAGCCGGTTTCGAGATGGCGATGTTCACCATGACAGGATCACGGAGAATCGTCTCCGCAAGTTTCTTTATTTTCGGCGGCATTGTGGCGGAGAACATAATCGTCTGCCTCTCAGCCGGCAATTTCTTCACGATTTGGATGATATCATCATAGAAACCCATATCAAGCATACGGTCCGCCTCGTCGAGCACGAAGTAGCTGACACGGGAGAAGTCCACATTGTCCAGACTGATATGGGAGATGAGACGTCCCGGCGTCGCCACCACGAAATCGGCACCCAACTGCATAGCGCGTTTCTGCTGTTCCCAAGCGCCGGCATCGTTACCGCCGTAGACAGCCACAGATGAAATAGGAAGAAAATAAGAGAAGCCCTCCAACTGTTGGTCGATCTGCTGCGCCAACTCACGCGTAGGCGACATGATGATCGCGTTCACCGCATCCTCGGGATGAGGTTCCTTGAGCATTTTGTTCAACAAAGGGAGGAGAAAAGCCGCCGTCTTACCGGTTCCGGTCTGTGCGCAAGCGATCACATCCTTACCATCCAGAATCACAGGGATGGCCTGCTCCTGCACAGGAGTCATCTCGTTAAAATTCATCACGTTCAAGCCATCCATCAACGTCGGCTCGAGATTCAATTCTTCAAATTTCATTGTATATCAATCCAATAATTTGCCGCAAAGGTAATTAAAAAAAATATATAATAAGAGACAATCGTTTCAACGTAAAACCTTGAATCACATCGGGTCCACATCCACTTGGATGAAGACGGATTTATGAGCGGGCTGCGCCAAGGTCATATTGGTCAAATCCTTCAGCATAGCCTTAGCCTTCTCCACAGAGGCTTTCATTTCCACCTTGAGCATTATCTTCAAGATGTAAAGGTTTTGGATGCGCGCCACCACCGGTTTGTCGGGTCCCGAGACGCGAGAGCCGAACGACTGGCGCATCAAAGCGGCCAGATAGTTGGCGGCGGATTGCACGGAAGAGTAGTCACGCCCCTTCACGTAGATATAAACCAATCTGAAATAGGGAGGATATTTGAAGAGTGCGCGGTCGTTCATCTGCACGTTGAACATGGAGATGTAATCATTCTCCCTCACCTGTCTGATGACAGGATGGTCCGGCTCGGATGTTTGGATGACCACGATGCCCCTATTGTTCTTTCTGCCCGCGCGGCCGCTCACCTGCGCCATCATCTGATAGGCGCGCTCGAAGGCGCGGAAGTCCGGATAGTTCAGCAGTGAGTCCGCATCCAAGATACCGACCACCCGCACACGTTCGAAGTCTAACCCCTTGGAGATGATTTGGGTACCGACAAGGATGTCTATCTCCCCCTTTTCGAACTCCCCTATTATCTTTTCGTAATTCTTTCTCGACCTCGCCACATCCAAATCCAGCCTCACCACACGAGCGCCAGGGAAAGCGGCAGCGACCACCTCCTCGATTTTCTCCGTACCGAAGCCGCGGGGTTCCAATTCGGGCGTCTCGCAAGCGGGACATAAAAGCGGCACGTTCATCGTGTAACCGCAATAGTGGCACACCAGCTGGTTGGTGGATTTATGGTAGGTCAGGCTGATGTCGCAATTCTGGCAACGAGGCACGCAACCACAAGTCCTACACATCAGGAAAGGAGCGAAACCGCGTCTGTTCTGGAAAAGGATAATTTGTTCCTTCCGATCTAGCGCCTTACGGATGTTTTCGAAAAGAAGCGGAGTGAAGAGATCGTGAACCAATTGCTTCTTCTTTCTCGCCTCCTTCAAGTCAGCCACCAAGACATCAGGCAACTCGATACCCTCGTAACGCTGCGTCAGTTCCACCAAACCGAACTTGCCGGATCGGGCTGACTCGTAGCTCTCCAACGAAGGAGTAGCGGAACCCAAGAGGACCTTCGCCTGCGACATCTTCGCGAGGACAATCGCCGCATTCCGCGCATGATAGCGGGGGGCAGGGTCATATTGCTTGTAAGTATTCTCATGTTCCTCATCCACCACAACAAGCCCCAAATTACTGAAGGGGAGAAAGATGGAGGAACGGACACCCAATATCACTTTATAGGATTTATCGGACAACAGATTGTTCCAAATCTCCACACGCTCCGCATCGGAAAATTTGGAGTGGTAGACACCCAATTTATTGCCGAATACGCGACGGAGGCGATTGGTGATCTGCGTGGTGAGCGCTATTTCCGGAAGGAGGAACAAAACCTGACGTTCCATCTTCAGCGCCTCCTCAATCAGCCGTATATAAATCTCGGTCTTTCCGCTGGAAGTGACGCCATGCAACAGCACAACATCCTTCTGGGAGAAGGTATCACGAATCTCCTCATAAGCTGTTTGCTGGACCTCCGACAAGGTGTGGGCGGCTTGTTGCGTCTCGAAAGAGGAATCGTCCAAACGGTCCACATCCCGCTTATAGAGTTCCATCACCCCCTTCTCCGCCAAAGCTGTCAAAGCCGCCTGCGAAGCGCCTTTGTCCATAAGCTCTTTCTTCGTCACCTCCTGTCTGCCACTCGTCCGCATGAAACCGGAGAGTTGCAGATAAAGCATCAGCAGATCAAGCTGTTTCTTCGCCTTGCCTAATATGTCGAAAAGCGCCGACAAACGCTCCTCTTCCGCATATTCGGGAGAGAGGCGCACGCAGAGTTCCTGTTTGGGTTTATATTTAGTTTTCAATTCCTCGCTGACGGTGACGGCGCCCATATCCATCAGACGTTTCACCATCGGCAGGACATTCTTCATCTCCATCAGTTTGTTCAATTCGCTAACGGAGTGTTCCTTCGTCGATAATATATCCAACAACGTCTGCTCCTTCTCTTTCAGAGGAGCCTCCGCCTCGAAATCCTCCACCAGCGAGATGACCGTCTCGCTCTCCAGTTTCAGCCCCGACGGGACAGCGGCCTTAAAGACCTCGCCTAAGGAACATTGATAATAGGAAGCTATCCACTCCCAAAATTTTATCTGTTGCGGACGGACAATCGGAGAGGCGTCCAATACCCCAATCACCTCCTTCAATTCAACATTTTCGGGAGGTGTGAAACGGATACCGTAGACCAGCGCCGTGTAGAACTTGGACCGTCCGAAAGGGACGATGACACGCATACCCACTTTCACATCGCCCGCCATCTCCTCCGGCAGGATGTAGGTAAACGTGCCTCCCAAAGGCAGCGGCAAAATCGTCTCAATATAAGTCGTCATCCGTCCGACAATAATTATTTACGTAAAATCTGATTGTCCAAAGTAATCCATTTCACCTGTTCCGGCGTTCCGGAATTAGGAAGCAATGATTTACCATCACCGCTGATGAAACCCTTCTTGGAACGAACCCTCACGATAGCGGTTCCCTGCTCGCTGATTTCCATTCCATCATAGATGCAAGGCACCACAATCACACCTTTGTCATTGATCAAGCCCCATTTGCCGACCATCTTGACTGGCGCCACTCCATCTATATAATTTGCTCCGAAATCTTCAAAGATATATGGAGTCTCAATAGTGCTTTGCGCATCTTCCGCCTCCAGCACGAGCGCCTTCAGTCCGTTCTTCTCCTTCGTGACGACAGGGACCTCCACAGACAACTGTCTCATACGCTTCTTGAAATCCGGTGTCTGGTTGTCCAGTTTCTTACCCGTCTTATCGATGAAGAAACGCTCCCCGTTCATCTTTACCCTCGCCATTCCGTTACGGAAAGAAAATGCCTCGTCATATTGCGGTTTGATGATTTCCTTGCCCTTCATGTCGATGAAACCGAACTTACCCTCTTTCGAGACAGGGATCAAATCACCCTTGTCGGAATGGGCGTAAGACCAATGCTCTTTCCAGTCGGAGAAAGTATATTCATACTTCAAAGAAGAGAACTCCTTTAACGACTCATTGATAAAGCCCCATTTGCCCTTCTTTTGGACAGGGCAGACGCCGTTGACGAAAGTGAGGGCGTCATCATATTCAGGCGAAGCGATCACCTTGCCCGTCTTATCGATGAAGTTCCAGACCATCTTATCCTTCTTCTGCATCTCGACAGCTGTTCCCGCTTCAGAATTGAAAGGACGCACATCATCGAATTGACAAGGGATAACCAACTTACCCGTGGCGTCGACGAATCCCTTCTTGCCATCCTTCTCCACCGTAATATAGAGACTTCCCTCTTTACCTATGGATTGATACTCGCAAGGAAGAATCTCCTTGCCCTCCACATCATAAGCGCCATAACCAGCGGAACCCTTGATGATAAAATAGGAGACAGGTCCTCTGAACGGACCCGAAATCTGGTCGAACGAACATGGGACCACCTCCTTGCCTTTGATAGAGACGATGCCATATTTCTTTTGGTTGTTAATTTTTTTCATGACGATGGAATAACCATCGACAAACGGCCACACGTCGTCATACGGAGTCTCCGCCAACGAATATTGCTTCAACGGATTATGCAAAGGTTTGAGCTCGCCAGCATCTTCCGACGCCATGAGATCGTCAGCCGCTTTCACTTCCGGTTCGGTAATCGTATCAATCACCGCGCCCGTGCGATCGATATGTATCAGGCGGCCATCCTTTTTCAAGGCACAACGCCCGTCCATCGAGAAGGAAGGATCAGTCTGATTATCGAATTGGCAAGAGATGGTCATGATTCCGAACTTATCGATGAAACCGATAGAGTCATTATCCCCGACGACAGCCGCCAAACCATTTGAGAAGCCTACGGCACGTTTATATCCGGCAGGGATGACAATATTACCCTTGGTATCGGCGAAGCCCCACATACCACCATCCTTAACAGGCGCCATGCCTTCGTCAAAATTTCCTATTTCGTCGAATTTGCAAGGAATCACCTCCTGGAGTTTCGTGTTCAGATAACCATACTTACCATTTTTCTTCACCTTCATGATCGTATCTTGGAAACGATAAGCATCAATCTCCTTCTCCCTATCATACGTAGGAGGGAGGAGTTGTTCCCCGTTATAATCGATGAAGCCGATTTTACCGCTTACCACAACAGGCACAAGCCCTTTCTGCGGTATTCCCACTTCCGGATAACGCAAAGATGCGACACGCATTCCCAATGTGGCGGGAACCGATTGAGTCTGTGCGCTAACCATAGGAACGCTCAGCGCCAAGAGGCAGAGCGACTCAAAAAATCTTTTCATATTCATGCTCATATATGTTAATCATTATACAAATCAAACACTTATATTCCGGGCATCCGACGTCAATCGTTCATATCTTTAGAGATATGCGTGCGCCCCTCATCCGTCAAGAGATCCTCCCTACTCCACTTGTAAGAGAAGGAAGCCAAAGAGTTCGTCTCATCGAAATGGTCGGAGGCGACATCGAAGAGTCCGCACATCAGCTCGTAAGCCAAATCGTTCGTGAAATACTTCTCCCTATTAGCGGCAAGCGCCTCATAACGATTCGGATGGTTACGGCGGTACTCGTCGGAGAGATAAGCGAACATCGGTATACGCGTCATGCCATAACCGTCGAAATTCGGGCATCTACGTTTATCAGGCACAGTGGCATGGTCGGAAAAGAAGAGCATCGCCTGAAGATTCAGATTCTCTTTAGCATAGTCATAAAACTTATGCAAGACCGAATCTGTATAATGGATGGAATTCTCGTAATTCAAGATATTATCCTGCACGTTAGGTTCGCCCCAAACCGTTTGGTCGCTCGGATAGCGGTTGAGGAAATTGAAATGGTTACCCTTTAGGTGGAGAACCACGAAATTGTTCTTTGACGGATCCACCTCCTTGAGGAATTCGAGGAGAGACTCGTCGTACTGCACCTTGTTAAGTTCCTGTCTTGTCCACTTCGCCACCTCGGAAGTGTTCGCCACCAGCGTGATAGGCGTATCGGCAGCCCCAAGATGTCCTTGATTGCTATACCAATGCACGCAATAGCCCAACTTGTGGGCGATGTCGACAACGGAGCAAGAATTATAGAACTCCGCGTCGTTGTAATTATTTTTCTCCGTGAGCGAGCGTTCAAGAGTAGGCACCGTCTGCGTGGCGCATGAGTAGACATGCGGGAAGAAGAAGAAATGTTCCCTATCCTCCTTACAACTCCGCAGCCATGGTGTCGTATCATGTTCCCTTTCCGTGAAAGAACTCATATAATCCTTCGACATCGATTCGCCTATCACCATCATGATGGTGGAAGGACGCTCACTCATCGCACCCAGAGCGGTCACCTCAAGATTCTCCATACGGGAGGAGAGTTGCGTCTCGTAAAGGCTATTGTTCTTCCGATAGGTCATCACGACATCATAGAGCGCCTTCAAACCTGTGCGGTTCCAGACGCCCCGTCGTTTCTTCGGAACATACGTTGTGACATAAACCCAGACAGCGAAGGCGATGATTAAACAGACCCACGGACGCTCCGTCAACGTGGCGAAAGAGAGGTCACAACGCACACAACCGAAAAGGAGGGCGAGGAACGCCAACGCCACACCAACAGCATAGATGACGGGGAACGACTTCACATACTCGATGATTTCATTATAGTGCGTCTCCTGCAGAATCTTCATACCATTCGCATCAAGACAAACCTTATAAAGCGCATAATAGACCAAGTGGCAGACCGGCAAGAGAATCAGCACGAACTCCAAGAGCGCCAAAGCGACCGAGAAAATCGTGGCGACAGTGTCCGGCAAATAGAGCGCCAACGTCTTTAAGCCACCGAGCCACCCCACCATATAGACCGCAAAAATGATGTCCATACAATTCTCATACTCGGGAGAGGAATTTCTATTCGTCCAATGGTAGAGCATCGGATACGAAGTAATCCAGAGCAGAAAAATCGCCCACACCGGAATCATCGGCGCCGACAACAAATCGGTACCCGCAAAGCCCAAGATGGCGAAAGAGGCGAGAACCGTAAAAAGAAGCCGTCTGAACCACAAACCCTTAGCATTGTGGGCCATTCCCTTGTTGAACGAGAAGTAGGCGACGCAAGAGAGACCGTAAACCAAGGCGCCACCCAATATATATTCCATTACATTTTGCATATTTACCAAATTATCTTTCATGGTCCGCCACAAACGGAAACTATCACGCAAAGATAACTATATTTACTATTTAACTATTTACTATTTGCAATTTAACCATGTGTATTTCAGAAACACTTACAACCTAACCATCTACAATTCAACTATTTATATTAAGTATTTATAATTTACATATATATATTTTCTATTTACCATGTTTGTCCATGACAAAAAAAGGACGCCGCACAAAAACGCGCGACGTCCTTCTACCGTTATTATTTCAAATAATTATCTGACAATCACCTTGTAGGTCTTATCGCCGCAGCCCACGAGATAAACACCTTTGGCAGGCGTTTGGAAAGAGACGCTTCCCGCACCCTGGTAAAGGATTTGGCCCAACATGTTTCGGATCCTCACATCCATTTCAGAAGCACATTCAACAACGATAGCGTCGTCTGCGACGAAGAGAGAAAGTTCAACGTCCGGGTCATTCAGGTAATTCTCCACCCCATTTGAAGGAGCGAATTCGCCCTTGAATTCCTTCAAGACGTTCGAATCCTTACCAACCGCCGTGAACTTATAAGTGTAATCCGCCACATTACCCTCCAAGTCGGTAAGCTTATAAGCGAATCCCTGTTTCAAGCTTCTCAGCTCATTCAAGTCCAACGACATCACGTTTCCGTTCTCGTCGAACTGAACCACGCAATACACACTATCCTGTTTATAGACGGTCAGCGTGTAGACCACAGCACTATCCACCTGTTCCCAAGTGACCGTTGCGGTCATGTCGTCAATCGTAGCCTTAAATCCGTCAGTCTCCTCGTCCAGCCGCACGCTATCCGCACCGGCGCAGTAAATGTTCTTAAACTTGCCCCACACAGCATGCTCTTTGAACGAAGAGAGATATTCGCAAGGGACGAACAAGTCAGCGTCATAACTAGTAAAAGTGCATTGGAATCTTTCACCATCTTTAATGTCGGGCACATTCGCCAAACAAACTATCCTAGAAAGGTTATCACAATCCATGAATGCGGATTCTTCGATTTCCACCAAGTTTTCCGGGAATTCGACAAGACTCAGTTTTGAGCAAGAGTTAAACGCCCATGCTTCAATTTTCCTTAATGTTTTAGGCAAAATGAGACTTCGCAACGAGTCACAATCTTCGAACGCACAAGAAGCAATTGTCTCCACTCCTTCCGGGATGATGATGGACTCAACGGTTCTTAAGACAATGCCCTCCACTTCGACATCAATCGGATGATTCTTGAGCACAAATTTCACACTATCTAAACATACCCTCCACCTCGATTTACTCACCTCGCACCATTCCTTCAGAGTTCCGCCGAACGCAATCACCTCAAGACTATCACATCCAAAGAAAGCATCTTTAGGGAATCTCACACAATTATTAGGCACCACCACCTTCTTCAACCTTTTGCAATCGACGAAAAGGCTATCTTGGTGGAATAGTACGGAGGAAGGAACGGTCACCTGTGTCAGACCGTCATGGCCATGAACCAAGATTTCGGTCACGCTGAATTTCTTCTCTTCCAAGAACACATTTTCAGGAATGACCACCTCACCATCTCCCTCTATATCATAGACTTTGGCGCTTCCGTCCTCACGAGCTATGCAATAGAGGATATGTCCGCTCTCCAACTTATAAGTGAACGTATCCGTCACACCCAACGTCAAAGTCGTATCAGGGACGACCGCAGGAACCGTATCTTGGGGTATAGTATCCGCAGGGATAGTATCAGTAGGATAAGCGACCGGCGTCGGGAAAGTATCACCCGGGAAATCGAGGATCTCACTAGTTGAGAAACGCAAGTTATCCAACAAGAAAGGCACTTGGCTGCTGTTCAAGCGGAGCTCGAAAGATTTAGCCTGCGACGGAACAGGGATGATATTGGTCATATCCTTCCAAGCGGAAAGCATTGGAGTATTGGGGAACAAAGGCACATTCGTGCCATCATCAAACATTAAAACCGCCTCACCGGATCTATCTGAAATATTATTCACGCTCTCCAATAATTCGACACGATCCCTCATCAACGCTCTCACATAGATATTTTCAGCGCCCTCTGGGATTTCGATTTGTTCCGTATGGAGGGTATCCTCCACCTCCAACCCATGCAATATCTCGTCGCACAAATACTTTCCCTCCGGATCGAACGATTGCGTAGACACATTATCTTCTCTCCATGTACGATATGTGTTGCAAGTTTTCTTTTTTCCATAGAAATGATAGCCACTATGAGTCGACATGGTTGTGTGTCCTTTTGTAGTCATATTCCAAATTTCCGCATATTCGAAATCCTCCGCCATAAAAGGTTTCTCGCCAGCGGAGCAGACAAAGATATTCTTAATATAGAACCTCATTGCCTCATATGTCATGTAATCGGGGAAGCCCGTCAAATCCATTTCAGTCACCTCCGTCACACTCGGAGCAGTATAGATATAGCGATATTCCTTCTTATAGAGGCCAGCCTTCGGGTCAGATAGTCCATGGAGCTGGATAATGGACTCGCTTCCTATCGGATGGAAGCCCAACTCGCCCTGCTCATCCATCAAGGAGATCCGCAGCAACGGACTGTCCTGATCAGTGACAACGAAAGGATCCGCTTGCTCGGCAATCATGTCGGTCAACTCTTTCGGCAACATATATTCGACACACAAAATCCATGCTTTGCTCAAATCGATAGGAGCCTTCGACAAGTCGAAACGTAGAATTTCAGATTGTTTACGATGGGTATAGAGCGCCGCATTGGAACCATCGGGCGCCTCAACGTCGAAAGTCATCCAATCATCATTCTCCGGACTAGCGGATATCGTATCCTCGTCATCAATGTATTTCGCGTCATTAGTCACCGTGTACGACGAATTCAGAGAACCGTCTTTCACAATCCAATAAACTGGCTCCTCCGCATTCGACAGAAAAGGGAATCCTAACAGGAGGAATAAAAAGAGTTTCACACTTAGAACAAACTTACTATTCATATTTTTAATATTAGTATTACAAATTCAAACTTAGAATAAATTTTTTATTAACACAATAGACTGCTTAACAACATTTGAATATTCGGCGTTGACTTTTTGTGATTTTTAATAATTAACCAATACCTTTGTATCAAAAGATTTAATATATTCGAAAAAAAAACATAATGACAGATAATACGACAAAGATGGAGGTCACCCTAAAACGGGCGGACATCTCCACATGGCTGAAGTTCACGGAAATCTTCGCCCTCTCACTTGGGGCGGGGTTACTCCTTTGCGGGATTATATTTTTTTTCGCCTTCAACTGGCAACACATGCACCGATTCGTCAAACTCGGCATCGTGGCGGCTTTGCTGATAGGCACATTCGTGACGGTGGTCAAGGTACCCATGTGCGACTGGGTCCGCAACACCTGCATCTTCGCCATGTGCGTGCTGGTGGGCGCTTTTTGGGCGGTATTCGGACAAGCCTACCAGATGGAAGCAGATTCGAAAATATTCTTCCTCACATGGAGCTTTCTCATTGCGGCATGGGTAGTAGCGGCAGACTTCCACCCTCTCTGGCTTTTCTTCGTCGTTTTAAACACATTCGGTATTCAACATGAAGAGGTTTCGTTATTTGTGCTGATATCATACACTCTCTTCTTCGAGTATTCGCCGAAGATCATTCCCCACAAGAGCGTCGCTCCAAAATGGTTCATGAGAATACTCTTCTTAGCGATATATATCATCAGCGTCTGCATAATTACCCCAAGGATTATAGATGCCCGATTAACCCATCACTATTCGAACCAATCCTCAAATCTGTTGTTGGGATTGGCTATCGTAGCCAACATTTGGACCTACTTCTACGCCACGAAAAAAAGAGATATCTCGCTCTACTCGGTATTCTTCATCGGTTTGTTCGTGGAGACGTTTACAACCATCATTACGACATTAAAAATAGACGAATTTTTAAACTCTTTATTCTTATACGGAATCTTTAGCATCGTCATCATCTACTTGATGAGTCATCATATTCTCAAGAAGAAAAAGAAATGGGAAACGATCGGCAAGGAAGAACCGTCAGAAGAGATGTCCGGTGGGCCGGATACTGCAACCATAGGGAAGCGTGCGGAGGAAGAACAACCCTCCGAGGTCCCTACGGATGACCAAACGAAAATGGATTCCGACGGGCATGAAGCCTCCGAGGAACAGGAGTAATAACAAATAATCGACACAGCATGGAATTTAGAGACAAACAAGGAGAAGAAAAACTACCCATTTCCCTCAAAGGGCTTTACTTTATCGGAGGACTTTTCTCTTCGTGCTTATTATTCTTATTCATTATTATTTTTGGTATAAAAAACAACGACGCCATAGGGATTATTATCTTAGGCATCTGCGCCATAGGAATAGCAATCTGCTCCACACGTATAGTAGAAACGCAGAAAAGATTATACGCATTCATATTTCCCCTGTTCATAACCGGTTATGGACTAGTGGCGTGTTGGTTCGCATGGTTATATGACACCTCAAGCTTCACTATCTTCGGCGTCTTACTGATAACAAGCGTCATCTCATGGATTTTTTGTAGGAACCACGTCCTTCGGCAATGTATTATGCTCACCATATTATGGCTCATTCCCCATCTCTTTTTCAAAATAAAGTTCAGCGACAACCCATACTTCATCTACTATGCAATCATCCTGATGGGAATATACATGCTGACTATCATCCACGATGCGGATCATATCAAGAATCCTAATGTCGCATCAGAGATTTATGTGCAATACATTCCGACCATCCGTTTCTGTACGGCAGCGATGGCCATCTACTTTGTTTTGGCTGGGAAGGACCAACTCGGGCAAAGTATCCTCTGCGCCATTCTATCCGCCATCACAATCTCCATATTCTTCATAAAGAAGTGTTATGGGAAAGAACGCCTCATAGGCTTTGCACTAGCGCTCGTAGTCTTCGCAGCCTCAATCGTCACTCCCAACATCGCACTCGCCATCTTGGGATTACTGCTCACTTTTACGGTGCTGGATTATGCGGGAATGGCGATGTTCGGAATTTTCCTACTATACTCCATCGGCAAATTCTATTATGATCTTGACACGTCGCTAATCCACAAGTCATACGTGCTTATGGGCAGCGGCGCCCTATTCTTATCCCTATTTTTCGTCTATAAAAAGATAGCAAAATGAGCAAAACGAAGTTATATATTCTCTCCATCAACCTATTGGTGGTGTTAGGCTTTTTCCTCTTCCAAACTTTCCGAGCAGAGGATAAAATCCGGGATGGTGAAACTGTCCTTCTGAAGATCAGACCTGTCGATCCCCGTTCCCTCATGCAAGGGGACTACATGCAACTCTATTTCAGTCTTTCTGATTCTGTGAAGTACCATAATTATAATGATGGCGGCGATACGATGAGATACTGCGTGATCACGCTGGACGACGACCATGTCGCGCAATTCGTCAAAATCCAATCTTCACCCGACGGACTAATGGCTGGAGAGAGGGTATTACGTTATTCAATAGGGGAAAACAAAATGGATGTCATTTTCGGCACCAACACCTACTTCTTTGAAGAGGGCTCTAGCGACAAATACAGGGATGCCCAATATGGCATGTTTAAAATGGATACGAAGGGCAACTGCATACTCATCGGGCTATGCGGGAAGGACAAGAAACTGATTGAATAACGAAATTTTGTTCCAAAGCCAAGAATCCCCGATAAAAAGAAAATTATTGAATACAGTACGTATGAAACAGATCAACGAAATGAACGAGGCGGAATTAACGGAGTACATCGTCGAGATGAAAAAGAGAGGCTTGAGTGCCAGGGAGATTGATAACATTTACAACCGATTCAATATCCCGAACGAGACGAGAGCCAGAATCCGTGAAAGGCTCAAAGAGCTGGATCGACTATTGCGACAGCAGAAAGAACTAGCGGAGAAAAAGGCGATGGGACAACACTCCATCATCAACCTTATCTTGGGCATATTCTTTTTCATTATCGGATGCGTGATATATAAACTTACAGCGCAGGCGGGCAGATTTTACATGATCAATTTTCTTTTTTGGCTCGCAGGCGTCGTCTATGTCGGACGAGCTATCATCTTGTTGGTGAAATCGAAGAGCTGATGGGATTTCATTTACATAACATATTCATAAGATTCACTTTCACATAACAAAAACGAGCCAAGCCTGTGAGCTACACTCACATCGACGGGGCGTTTTCTAAATTTCATTATGAAGAATCATTTTAATCCCAAAGCGTTGTAATGTTTAATCGTATGCATTGAGTCAACACCCCCTGCATACACAAACATTACAAGTAATGGGAAAATCAAAAAAGAAAGTTTGCGGAGGCACGGTTTGCGTCTGCAAGTCTCAGAAAAAAGGGAAACAATTTGCGTCTCGACGTTTCAGACGCAAAGTCAAGACCTTAATGGCTAACGAAAAGTACGACTCCCTTCCAAGACGATCCATAGAAATCACTTCGACGTGGAATCTTGGCGGAGATGGCAAGTTCGTTTATTCATGGAACAAAAGCGAGGAGATTTATGCCAAATTTATCAGGAAATAAACAAGGTTGATCTCTCTCCATTTTGCAGTTAAGCGAACAAGTCACATAAGGACAAAAATGAATAGTAAAAAACTCTTAACTAAAAAAAGAGGAACCCGATGTTCGGCTTCCTCTTTCCTCTTATTTAGAATTATCCATTAATTCAAGAATCCCTTATCCAATGATTTCAAAGGATAAGCTTCCCAAGAACCATTTGAGTGAACGATGACAGCGACACCAGACATGTAGTTGCACCAATTGGAAGAGGTAATCTGAATGCTACCGTTAGAAGCCCATTCAATCAATGGAACCATTTCAATATCGTGAGAGATAATAATAGACAATGGATGGCCATCCGTCACGGCACACAATTGATTGATCATCTTAAGGGATTTGGTGTTGACGTCTGATCTGTTGTTGTCGTAATAGTTAGCGACCGTATTCCAGTCGGTAGAGCTACAGAAACTTTCCGAAGCGATAGACAAACGGCTATCAATGCGTCTCGCACCCGCGTCACTCGAACTAGCAAGGACATCATAGTAAGAACTCATAGAGTTGTTGCCTCTACCGTTCGCCAAGTAATAGGCGGTCTCCATTGTTCTCTTAACGCCTGTGGAAGCGAAGTAGTCATTCTCCGTGCTGCTGAACGGATAACCCTTCAACTTAGCGCCGACGTTCTTAGCGAGGTTGATACCATTTTGGGTCAATCCGCCATTTACGGAATAATCAGAACCACGTTCCGAGTGTCTCATGACCACCAACAAACGGTCACCATTACCAGTATTTACCTTTTGATATACGGTTTGAATATCGTTGAAATTGGAACGATTCAATTGGTTGGCATAGCTATAGTTGCTCGCTTGCGAGAAAGAAGTGGTAGACGAAGTGTTTCCACCGTTGTTATCGTCGTTTGTGTTATTGTTGTTAGAAGATGATAAATTGTTCGTTTTATAGTGGTTGTAAAGAACGTCATCAAACCACAAGCATGGCAATCCGGCAGGAGATTCCACAGATTGGATTCGTGTGTTATGTTCACCGTGACCGGATGAAGTAGTGGTGAATCCGTTATCCAATTTAGCGATCTTATTGTAGTTCTCCGCACCAGCGTAGCTGAACATCGCGTAACTTCCTTGTGCCGCATTAGCGTTATAGAATGCGCCTACGATACCGACAAGGTAGATGTGGCCGGCCTTCAACGTGATCTTACCACCATTGTTCAATTTGGTAGTGTATTTATACATCGTTTGGTTGCCGACTTGATAAGATTGTCCATAAACTTTGTGCAGACCACCATTGTTAGCGGATACGCCCTGTCCTTTAGCGCCATCGAACCATGACAATTGCTGTGTGTTGCCAGCCTTTTGTTGGTCGGCGTTCACATAACCTTGAACCATAGCGGAATTCAAGGAAACAACAGGTGTCAAAGAAGCGTTGGTAGTGTAATCGCTTGCTTCGTAAATCTTATAGACACAGATACTGTGGATATCGTTGCTGGAAGAAGTCAAGTATTCACGACCGGAAAGAACTGAGAATGTTGTGAACGTAATGTCCTCAGATGGCGTGAACATGTAATATGGAGCCGGATTGGAGTGCATATCACCTGTCACAACCGATAGATTCTTCAATTCGATTCCCGGATCTTCAACAACCGGATCAATTACAGGGTCATCAACAACCTCGCCACCGGTCTCGCCAGACTCGTTGCCGCCTTCGCCACCGTTGTCACCTGATTCGTTACCGCCTTCGTTACCGCCTTCGTTACCTGATTCATTGCCTCCTTCAGTACCAGTGTTGCCGGATTCGTTAGTTTTCGTATTTAAAGAATCAATAACCGTAGAAAGCGAATCAACCTTCGAAAGAAGTTGAGCGTTCTTCTCGTTCAATTCAGTTAATTGGGAAGCCAATGAATTAACGAGAGCAGACAAGTTGTTTAGTTCCGCTTTGGTGATGTATTCGGCATCATTAGCGAAAGAGCTAACGTTAGCGGGAACCTTGTCCGGCTTAGCGTTCCATTTCGCCACATCCTCGGCAGAAATAGAAGCGGCAGCGGATTGAGAGAACAAAGGATCGGTCTCTTGCGCCGTCTTGTTATTCCACTTTTCAATATCCTCGTCGGTGATAGAGGAAGCTACGGAAGCCTTAAATAGAGGATCTGTTTCAGCACTTAATTTGTTGCCCCAACGAGTAGTGTCAGCCTCTGTGATGGCAGCGGCCACAGGTATATCCGCTTTCGCGATATAGTTTTTATCATTTTCCAAATCCGAAACTTTTGTCGGAACCGTCACTTGAGGCACATCAGCCAATGTAATGTAATTCGCGTCGTTCGTAAGCGCACTAACGTTAGTAGGAAGCTCGCTTCTCTTCGCATACTCATCCAACGATTGGTGTTCGGTCAAATAGTCCCCCTTAGGTTGGTAAATGGCTTGAGCGTCAGCTGCGCTCAACAAGTTTTCAACGCTTGGCAATTCGCTTGCCTTCACATAGTCGGCATCGTTCTCAAGTTCGGAAACTTTGGTCGGAACATTCGTTTGAGGGATGTCGTTGATCGTGATATATCCTTTATCATTTTCCAACTCACTCACTTGGGTCGGGATGTTCAAATCCTTCAATGAGTCGCGGGTCAGAAAGTTGCTAGGGATTTCGCTCTTCTTAGCGTATTCAGCCAAAGACTGATGCTCGGTCAGATAATCACCTTTCGGTTGGTAAAGCGTTTGTGCTTCTGCTTCGCTCAGCATGTTGCCGGTTTCACCTTGGATGCTTTCGATAGTGTTTTGAATACCTTCGATAGCGCTTTGCAGCTCGTCGGTATTAGGAATTTCGCTCTTCTTAGCATACTCTTCCAAAGACTGATGTTCGGTCAGATAGTTGCCCTTAGGTTGATAAGTGGCCTCAGCTTCAGCCGCGGAGATACCGTTCGTGCTTGGCAATTGGCTCTTTTTAACGTAGAAAGTAATGTATTCCTTTTCGTCGTCCAAATCGCCGACCGTATTTTGGTAATTAGGGATTTGATCTACCGTGATGTAGTTAGCGTCATTGACCAATTCGCTTGTCTTGCTAGGAATGTTTGGCGTGTTTTGGATCTCATCATACTGATAAGTTGGCTTCTCCTCCGAAACCCATGAAGGGAGAGCGTCTGGGGAGACACGTTCCGCATAAAGTGCGTAAGGCACACTCATGATTTGGCTTGTGAGCGACAAAGTGTAGTTGTCGCCACCTTTTTTGTCGATTTCGCAACGCAAGAAGAATGGTCCATCCGACCAGTCTATGTCGGAAATGTTGTAAGTGCTTGTTCCGTTGCCGTCACCTATGGCGAAGTCAACCAAACCATTAGAATTGGTTCTCTCCTGACGCGTTTCAGTGTAAACGACAGCACCATTTTCAGAATACTGAAGAATGGAGATTCTGACACCTACTGAAGTGTTAGCTAAAAGCGAACCCGCATTGTCTTTTACGATCGCCTGATAACTAATCGTTTGAGGCGTTGCCGCAAAGGCAATAATAGTGAAAAACAGCTCTAAAAGAATAGAGCAAAGAAACTTTTTCATGAGATTACTCTTTTATGATTTTAATGATAATAAATTCTTCTTCGTTTATTTTGGTTGTGATTTTCAACAAATAGGTTCCGATCGCTTGATCTGCCAATGAGAGTTGCGCGCTTCGGGTCATCTTGCCTTGTTGTATGAGTTTTCCCTCCACATTGGTAAGCGTGTAAGCGTGTTCTTCCGCATCGTTGATAGTGACCAGAACGTTATCCTTCGTCGGATTGGGATATGCGGAGATGCCATAGCCAACGTAATCCTCATCTGAGGAATGAGTGATACGGCTTAATTCGCCGGCCGCCTGTTGTATGCCAGCGTTCACTTGTCCATCAGCGCTGGATTTTTGCTTAAAATCCACTTGTCCGATGGAGCAAGATAAACTACCCTCTTCGTTGGTCATATTTCCGCCTCCGGCCACGATACCAGATTGCGCCCATGCGTTTCCAAATACGATTGTCGGGATTAGACATGTCAATAATCCCTTTTTGCTGAAAAAAGTCATAATATAGTTTGTTGTGCTAAACTTCAATTAAGTTTATTTCATAACTCTTTGACAAAAATCATTTCCAATTCGAATACAACACCCCAAAGAATATCAACAATGGTTTCAAATTCAGGCACGAAGTTAAAACTTTTTTTTTGGTTGACAAAAAAATTTTTATTTTGACAAAAATCATATTTATGGATTTGTTTCTCGAATCATTTATGCATGAAAAAAATCTAATCCACATTCTATCCACGCCAAACCATTACGGTTTCCATAAAATCATAGCCGGATCATATAAAAAAAGAAGAGACCGATGGTTGCCCTCGATCTCTTCAATCTGTGCGATGCACATTTTATTTTGGTTGTTCATCCGCCACCTTGGGGGGATCAGCTAAATTAAATCTAATCGGCAACGTAAAACTCGACGCACAATCTTTTCCTCGATTTTGTGCAGGAACCCACTTGGGCATCATCTTCACCACACGAACAGCCTCATTGTCCAATAGTTCATGGACGCCATGAGCTACTTGGACATCTGTAATCGTGCCATCCTTTCCCACGACAAACTTCACCAAAACACATCCCTGTATGTTTTGTTCAACAGCCTCTTGAGGGTAGACCAAATTATTGTTCAAAAATTTGCTTAACGCCGCATTTCCCCCAGGGAAATTCGCCTTTCTTTCAACTTTAACATATACGTAATGATCAGAAGAAGAATCGACAGACGATGATTCCTCCATTTTGGACGGAACGGAAACATCACTGGAATCAGCTGCAAACGCGCCATGCATAGCCATCCATAACGGGAACATTAAAATTATTCTTTTCATGCTTAACTATTTTATTTTTTTACGATTTCACAATTCGAAATCTAATGTACAAATTTATCTATATATTTTCCAAAAGCCTCGGGAGACAAATTTATCTCCGACACCACAAACATCAAAATCCACCATCATTCGAGACACCCGTTTGAAGTCATCGTCCGTTTAAACTCCCCGCATTCTTAGGATATTTGCTGATCCATCTGGTCGGTACTAACTTCCATCTGTTTCATTTTTTTATCATCATCCATATATCGATTTGTCATAAAACCAACTCACCCAACCATAAAGCGGCATCATGGCAAACAAAGAGATACCCCACCGCACGTCCTCACCCATCATGGCACATATAATATTCACAACTAACATAGACACGAGGACTTTAATGGTAATCTCTTCATTTTTACATGTCACATGAATGACAATAAGAGCTATTAACGTCAGAAAGAGAGCGAAAACCATTGCTATGAATATACCCCAAGCGTGCATTGCCGCTCCATCACCAGCCCCACTACCATGAGAAAAAAAAAGGCATTGAAGAGCGGTGCGATCGGGAAGAGAATTATTAAACACGGAAGAATATGAAGGAATGAAGCCAACACATGGTTTCCCCTTTTGGCCTCTCTTTTTTTCATACGCACGTATTTTGTTTTGTGCTTATGGATTTCTTCTACGATGGCTGTCGCCTCCGCCTTATCCACGCCCTTCTCGACTAAATATCGGACACTCCATTCCGCGGAATGTTGCTAATTGATGATTAATTCAATGGCGATATTTTTCGCCTCTTCCCTACTAATCGGCTGAGTTATTTTCTGGTTCGCATCTTCCGTATCAATGGAAGAGGATTCCCCATTTTTCATATTATTATCCATGCTATCTACCTTTATGATTTAAGAAGCTAATTGAATTTTAAATATATGAAAAACACCACACACTCCCCAATAGTCGTTTATTTTATTTTGAGGAAAAATGAATTATTAAGAGCAACAATATGGCAATAATGGTTATAGCGGCAAAAGGAAACAAAGCTAAAAAAAGCAACCACCAGCTCCTGTTTTTTTCTTTTTCCACGAACCTTTTCACTATTGAATATGCTATCCAATAATAAACATCATACCCAATTGTAAAGAACAAGATTACCGCTCCAAGCATTCCGCCCTGTTCCGGATCAGTAAAATACATTGTTATCAGCAATGCTAACACTAAAAGATTGCAAATCTTGATGATCGTATTAATCACTTTTATCATTTTTTCTTGGATTAGAGAGATGTAATTTCTTCTATGCTAAACCATCACCGACAATAAGGGTTCTCTATTCAGAAGTTACTCGTCCACGTTTATCATTTTTATAATATACCATTGACGCAAAACTACGAAAAAAAACCGCGAGGGAGGTACTTCATCGTTGCCAACTTCATCGCTTGACTCGCATGTCGTTTCCCGTTTTCTTTTAATCCTTTCAGCATTCTACCTTCATCACGACTTATGGTGCATTTCTCTCATATTTGTCTACGAAATAAAATTTCCGGACTCCTTTTTTATTATCTTTGTTAGGAACAAGCAAAATGAGTATTCGTCCCATTTCTGTCTTGCAAAAATGCAAGGAATTATTAAAGGCACTTGAGATTTAACACATAAGGAATTAATTGAGTTTAAACCACGACGAGTTATTTAATAACATAGACAAGTATATAAAATCGAACGAATAATGAAAATAAATGTTTTTAGCATTATTGTTGCGTTAATGACTCTAATATTAATATCGTGCAATAAAATTGCACCCTCGAAACAATCCGATATAAGTAATGAGAAAACCTTCATTGATGGGTTGATGGCGGATGCAAAAGATGTCGGCTCGATTCAGATAATTTCTCCGTTTGTTTATGCAAATTCTAATGAGTTAGGAATCCTTGGATGTTCGTTACAAGAAATTGAACAGGTATACGGAGAGCATGATTTAGTTTTTACTTCGCATTGGGAACTAAAAAGCATAGCAGACGATGACCCCGAGTATTGTTTTTCCCGATTTTTTAAAGAGACGGAATACCCGGTAATTATATCTGGATATGATTGGATTCGAGATAAAAGCATACAAGGGCGCTTGAACAGTGCAGTTAGGAATGTATCAATAAAGGATTGGTCAGAAAATCATAATATGATTCGGGATTTAAAGGATAAGGCTATGCGGAATATAATGGAGAGCGGAATAGATATGGGGAAGTGTATGAGAATTTTTTTTGTGAAGTACCAAGGCAAGGAAATCGCATTTGACGGAGGACAGTTTGATTGTAGGAGACTTTATTCAACTCCGTAGGTTTCGTCTTTTCTTAAATGGAGTCTCGACAATGCATACGATTTTAGAATTCATAAAAATTTTACCTAACTTTATGACCAAGTATATGAACAAGACACTAATCATAATAGCATTGTCGCTGCTTCCGCTTACCGCCATGTCGGAGGAGTGGAAGGAGGTGGAATGGAAGACCACGTGCGAATGCTCGTGCCACGGATGGGGGGAATGGGAGTGCTCATTTTGCCATTCGTACCATAAGAAGCAGGAATGCCCTTGCCCGTGCGGAGGGTCGTTAGGGTGTATGCGTTGTATGAATTTCCATGCGGATTTTGACCGCGGCGGTGCTGAGGAGGCATTCAAACGATTGACAGAGCCGAACCAATTCCTAACGTCCGACGAAACCCGGGACTGGAAAATTCCACCGCTGCGGACCGTACGTAGTAAAGTCCCGGTCGAAGAGAGATCCGGCGACCAATGAGATTTAACGTGTAAGGAATCATACAAGTTTAAATTGCAAGAGGAATAAACGTATGTTGATTGAAACTGAAAGATTATTGATTACTGAGTTTACCATAGATATGGCCCCAATTGTCCAGGCGAACTCGGTCGATGAAGATAATAAGAAATTTGTTCCGGACGAAGTTTGGGAATCTGTGGAAGAAGTAGAAGAGACTTTAACGTTCCTCATATCACAATATGGATCATTTGAGGGACCGCTTGTCTATCCTGTTATTGTGAAAGAGACGAAGGAGAATATCGGATATGTGCAATTGGTCCCCATGGATGATGGCAAGTGGGAAGTAGGATATCACATTGCCCAAAGGCACACGGGAAAGGGGTATGCTACTGAGGCGGTAAAGGCATTCCTACCTGTAATTGCCAACCAAGCTAATTTGACGGAGGTTTACGGCATTTGTCTGGCTGAGAACAAAGCTTCATGCGCAGTGATGAAAAAATGCGGATTCACCAACGTTTATAAAGGGATGGGGAGATATCAGGGGGATGACAGAGAAATCGTAAAAAGCGTATGGAAGGTGGGGAAATAAGGCTACGGATTTAGATATAAGGAATTATACAATAAAAAAACGATACGTATGATGGTGGCATAGGAACGCAATATTCTGCGTCTCTAGAGGGTCGGTTACAAATCTTAAAACGTGGGAATGATTAATTATACGATTTTAATACAGGAAAGAGCAACGACGATTCCCAGACGTACTTCGAAGCACTCGAACGTCCAGGAATCGTGGTTATGTAAACTGAACTGTGTCAAGCTTAATTTTTAGATTAACTTGGCGACGTTTTCGGTAGCGGACGAGTGGCGCGAGAACGCTACCGAAAACGTCGCTGCAATATTACAACAATTTGAACCTGTCTCCAAATCTAATCGCCATTTGTTGTGCTATCTGACCCCAGTTGGCCACTGGCATGGTCCATTTCTTTCGAATGTTTCGGTATGCCAAATAAACGAGTTTATCAAGAGCTTGGTCGCTCGTGAAGACTCCCTTGCCCTTGGTCACCGTGCGCACTTCTTTATCATCTGCGGATCGAAACTACCGTCTCGGTCTCTCGGAGTGCTTATTGTTATCTCGCCCACTGAGGTGCGTACCTGCTTCTGCATCTTCCCGTTGCGGCGGTTCCCGTTCTCCCGTTCCTCTTCCGTCAGGTGGGCGTCCATCTCGCCTTCCAACACTGCGTTTAGGATGTCTTCTATCAACGGTGCAAAAGCCCCGTCCTTGCCGAACATCGGCTTCCCTGCTTTTAATCCTTCGATCACTTCTTGGCGGATCGCCTCCAATCTTTCTTTTTCTTCCATACTGTTTAAACTTTGTCTTTGACTTTTTATTTTGTCTTGACACAGTTTAAATTACATTCTCTTTTTATTCTCCATGTATTTCTTTTCTTATTTTTTCGTTCTTTGTAAATTTTTCAATTTGTTCCCCTTTCAGCATATCGTAAGTTACGAATGTCCGGAATAGTATATTGTTTTGTATAGTATAAATTCCCATTACAACTCCATCTTTAGTTGATCCGTACACTTCTTGAACCATAAATTTTTTTCCTTCCTTTTCAATAATTGTTTCTTTTGTCTCATAAACATAGGAGGCGTTATATTTGAAAAATCGGTCATGAAGCTCTGATCCATTCATCTCTAATTCACATCTTTGAGAATATCGGCTGAAAAGATGTGGCGGATATATGATCCAATGGAAGCTCCCATTTGTGAAGGTAGGCATAAATACATATTTCCCTATTTGGAAATCAACCGTACAAAAGGATGTTATTCGACTATTGTCTCCAATTTCCTTCTTGTTGCGTGCTTCGTAAATGATAGTCCATTTATTCTTTTGAGGAGAAATCCATGTATATCGGCGATATATAGGGAATGTATATGCGTGTAAGACTTCTCTTCTGAATTTCTTGTCGAAATTCAAGTCACTATAATGTATGAATTTTTTGTAATCTTGAAGAAGGGCTTTGGTAGCCTCTTCTTCATTCATTGATGCTGTAATCATACAATTTTAGAAATTAGCCCATTCTTCAATATTTATATTGGATGTAGCATTACATTCCCAAAATTGTTCAATTCTATCATAAAGCGCAACCAATTGGGCTACTGTGATGGTCTTCAATTTTTCTTCCAATTCTTTAATTTTTATTTCGTATCTGGAGAAGGTTCCTTCAAGCATTTCGCTATCCTCGCAATGTGCTATGAACATATCGAGAGAATACCTTGTATACTCATCGATTAATGTTCCATTTAATGAATCTGCAAATGCGATCCATTCTTGAGAGGTGAATTTACCTTTTAATTCTTGTAACGACAATAACTTAATTCGTTTATTTTCGTTTACTACATTTATGACAGCTTGATTGATGGAACAGTCATCTATTTGTGTGAGATATTCTACCTGTTCAATCGGAAGACGTAATGTTACCGTTTTTGTTTCACTCATAATTTTTAAAATTTAAATAGTGATACAAATATATAATTATTGCAAACAAAATGCAAACAAAATGCAAACAAAATGCAAACAAAATGCAAACAAAAATATATAAATATTTGATTTTTAATTTGTTATATAAATTTATATTATGTTAAATAGAAAGTTGATTATCAATGATTTGCGGAGATAAAAGTAGTCTTCCCCCCTCCCTAATTCCCCTTCATAATTGATAGGTTTACGATAATTCGGTTTCCGGATATGAAGGATTTTAATTATATTTGAAACCTGAACAAATGTAAAACAGGTTATCTCAATTGGTATTTATTAGACGAGAACGGGAAAAATAGTTAAATCGTTATAAATAAATAATTAATAATAATTTCTAATAAATTCTTCATTAACAGCGTCAATACTCTCACCAGTATATTCAGCGACTTTTTCAATGACACCATTTCGGAGTTTATTATAATAGTCTATATCACTAACACTTTCTTTCAAAGCCTTTTTCTTTATCTCATCAAAAGAAACCTGATTAGCACATTTTTCTTTAATATATTCTTCTGATTTTTCTTCTGCATATTTTATAGCATTCAATATTTCAGTTTGCGTATTCATATCCTATAAATTAATATTGTTAACATATCATGTTATAAACTGTCTACTACAAAGTTAAATAATTAATTAGTTAAATAGTTAATTTAAACGATAATTTTATTTGTTCGTGTTATGATGATTTCAAACTCACGAATATAAAAGTTTACATATTTAGAATCATTAAGGAATTTTTTAATTTTAAAATAATTAATTTACATCTTATTTTATAAAAAAGGTATATTTGCAGCAGAAATAATTGAATTTAAGGACAAATAAAAAGACAATTTTGATTATGAACAGCGTACAACTGGTAGGACGAGTAGGACAGGAGCCGAAAGTCAATGAGGAAGAGGTTCCATTCTAATTTAAATGATATTAATGGCTTAAATTAAGGCGGTCAAGTTTGTCGCAAAAATTATTTTACTTTTTAATGCAACACGAATTAAGTGATTTTTACGACATGATAAAGTCTGTGCAACTTTTTGTTGCTCAGACTTTTGATAAATATTTTGTTTAATGTGTTGCGGAATATAAGGATAGTTTTAATATGAAAAGGCTGTGTTCATTATTTATAGGATTTTTCTTTTGTTTGTGTGGCTTTTGTGAAAATATTACAATAGACGGTATTTCATATTTATTGGAAAATTATAGAGCTTCAGTGAAAGGGGCAAATTTAAAGGTGGTGGAAATACCAGACTCAATATTTGTTGATTCAGTATCTTATAAAGTGTATAATATCGGGGATCATGCTTTTTATAACGATACAATTGTTGAATACATTAAGTTGCCTAAATCAATAGAAGATATATGGGATCATAATTTCGTTGGATGTGATAATCTTAAAACTATATACATACAGAGTGATATTCAGCTGTTGAATTCTGCTGAATTTCCTGAGAATTGTGTTTTGATTTTTAGCCCAGATTTAAAAGGTAAATCGATTACATATGACGGAATTTCAAAAAAAATTTATTTTGAAGGAGAAGATGATTTTTGGAAGTATCTCGGGCATGATGTTCAAGTTGGAGATTATTATTACTATATTAGTGGAGAAGATAATGCTTATGTTTCTGGTTATGTAGGTAAAGGTAATCCGAATATTGAAAGAGATATAGTTTTGTTGAATCGTAATCTCAATGTTGTAGGAATCGCAGATAATGCATTTGAGAGTGTTTTTATGGATACGCTGATAATACCAGAATTCATTGAAAGCATAGGAGAGAATGCGTTTTTAGATTGTTTGGAATTAAAGCTAATAGAGTGCAAGGGAGAAAATCCTCCTGTATGTAACAATTCTTTCGGATATGGAGTAAATGAAGCGAAAATATATGCGAATTGTGAGCTTTCAGTACCATCAAAATCTTTTAAGCTCTATAGATTGATGGACTGTTGGGAAAAATTTGACACTAAAGCATTTGATTTTGAAATGGAGGTTATTCCTTCAACGGATCGTGCTACCTTCACATGGACACCAACTTGTGGGGCAACGAATTACCAATTATCTATTTATGAAAAGGAGGACACGGTGTGTGTGCTAACTTTTGATACATATGGACGATTGTCAAAACTGAGTTTGAAAAGTGCGTCCTTAACTGGTGGATATTCATTTGTTGTAAGTAGTTTGGATGGGAATAAATTGTATGATTATGAGATGTCTGCTCTTAATGCAGCAAATAAAGCAATAAGTACTCTTCGTGGTTCTTTCAACACGAGTCAAACGAGTGAAGTAAATGGACAAGTTAATGCAATGAACAAAGTGTATTCGATAGATGGACAAATCATAATAGACTTAAAAGGAGAGTCAAATGTTGAGATATATGATCTTAAAGGAAATATCATATTCACTTCTTCTCTGATTCAGTTAAAAAGGTTAAATGTGAAAAGTGGAGTTTATATTGTTGTGATAAATAATGAAAAATATAGATTAATCGTGAAGTAAAACGCACAGTGACGTGTATTCAGACTTCAAGAAAAATTAGTTCTGTCCAAAGATATGCCCAAAAAATACATTACAAACAAGTGATGCAACATTCTGTCGGGTTTTTGCAACATTCTGCCTGGTTGGGGTGGCGTTCCGTTCATAATTTTGTTGCAAAATTTACATTATGAGATATTCGATAGAAGAGGAGGAGTTCCTTGGAAGGCTTGAGGAACTGCTCAGTTCGGACTTCACGTGGTACGACGTGATAATGTTCGTAAAATACGACGAGATGACATTTTACCTGCTATGCAACAGTGCGGAGAAGGATTATTCCGTTCCGCTCACGCTGATCGACGGGACGGACGACGGACGATTGTATGACATGGTGATGGGAGAGGGGGCGGTGGAGGACACTTTGGCGGACTTCCGCCTTGACGGAAGATCCGTCCGGTGGAGCGGCTCCATTGAGACTTTGAAAGGTGCTGAAAACGTATTCGGTCACATGCTCCGTGAACTTGGCTAATGAGGGATATTTTATTGTTAAGCTTCCTCCTTATTTATTGTTAAATTTTATAACTATTTGGTAATCAATTATTTATGTTATATAAATAACATTATGTTGAATAGACGTAGACTTTACACAAAGTATAATTTTTTCTATTTTATTTCAACATTATCGAAAATTTTTCAAAGTTATTCCCTATATTTGCAGTCGCATTGTGGTAATGCAAGCCGACCAGTGCAAAGATTTATTCATACCACAAAACTTTAATTAATAATTTAGTGTCAATGTTTTTGCCACCAAATTGTACTGGTCTACATTCCCTTATTATTTGGTAAAGACATTGATGCGTTTAAAAATTATTAATTAAAATGGAAAAAATTTCTTTTTTCAAACTCCAATCAAAAAATCTTTTAAAAGATTTTAAATCCCGCGTTTATAACGAATCAGAAGGGTTTTATGAATATCACCCTACTCATTTTGACATTGGTGATCTTTTCCTTTATTTTGAATTTCCAGATGACGAAGAAGGCTTTACCTTTACTTTGATGAGTGCGCAGCATCTTATTGCGAAAATGGTAGGATTCGAGAAATGGGAAAACCTTATCCATGCAACTCCATCTGAACTTGAACTTGCAGAATTTCTTCTCCGTAGATTTAAAAATTCTCAAGATATCCAAGACTGGGAAGAAACATTGAGTCTTTCTGGAGTTGCTGAATATGGAGCAGAAACCGTGCTTGAATATGCACGTCAGTATTACGAACTTGGTGACAAGAAAAAAATAGTAAATCTATCGCAAGATAAGGTTACTGTCCTTAAAGGGAAACAACGACAAGATGCGTTAATTCAATTTGATGATGAACACAATCCAGATGGATTGTTAAGATTAGATTCTCTTGTTCATTGTTCATGTTGTTATGATGCTTTCCCTTTTCGTAAGTCAAAAGTCATAAGAAACAACGAAAATAATCTCACGATGGTCGTTTGTAAGAATTATCCAAATTGTAAGGGCACATATCTTGATTATAATGTTTTGAGTCCGACATTTTTTCATGGGGATGTAAAAAACGAAATCTTAAAAAAAGAAGGTTCGGAATCATTCCCTCGATTAGATTTGGATTCCAAAGTACGTTGTCTTCATTGTGATGAGGAATACAAATACGAGGATGCAAATGTCGTTCAACTTCCGGGAGATCAGAGTCCTCATATCTGTTGTAAAAATTATCCGGAATGCGACGGATCCTTTATAGATTTGATAAAAGTTGAAAATAAGTGACGCAGTGGTAGCAGGAGAAGACACTCACATCATTATCTCCCTCCCTAAAGAAAAAAAGACCACAATAATGTGGTCTTTTTTTCATATCTTTGGATACTTTTTAAAATCCGAATTTGGTCTGACTTTCCGTTTTTTAGGTTTCACACCGCTCATTTTTTTATTTTTCTTCGCTTTTTCTATCTTCAACTTTGCCATTTCAAGTATCTGTAACTTTTTATCATATTCATCGATATCATTTGAATCTTTTGTAATGCGCTTGAAATTAGGATCATTCTTAAAAAGCAACCCTTGCTTATAGTCAAAGTAATCGAATAGCTTGACTAGGGTTACAAAAAAACAATTAAACGATGAACAAAAGTACATAATTCTGCGGATAGCCAATGTTACAAAGAAACACTGTTAAACAAAAAAGCATAACTATATGCTGACAAATTGCGATTTAGAGGCTATGGCAAAGCAACTCTACGACTATTGGTTCGTGCAGTTTGACTTCCCTAATGAGGAAGGCAAGCCGTATAAGAGCAATGGCGGTAAGATGGTGTGGAATGATGCCGTAAAAAAATATATCCCGATTAATTGGGTAACAGGTAATCTCTTTGACATAGCAACTTTCACAAATGGGATAGCATGTCAGAAGTATCGACCAACTGATGAAAATCACAAATTACCTGTTATAAAAATTAAAGAGATGCACGATGGTTTTTCTGATGAGACCGAATATGTTAAAGATAGTATTCCAAATAATGTAAAAGTATTTAATGGAGATATTTTATTTTCCTGGTCAGCTTCTTTAGAAGTAATGCAATGGGCTTTTGGTGAAGGAGGGCTGAATCAACACATTTTTAAGGTTACTTCAAATAATGGATGGCCGAAATATTTTTTCTTTTATCAACTTCAAAACTATATTTCAGTTTTTAAAAGGATGGCAGAGGCAAGAAAAACAACCATGGGTCATATAACGCAAGATCATTTGCAACAGAGTGTTATAGTATTACCGCCTAACACAAAATTGGTAACAGATTTGGAGCGAAAAATAAGTCCTATACTTGATTTGGTAATTTCGCATCAGATTGAAATTGAGAATCTCAAGAAAAAAAGAGAAACGCTGCTTCCTCTCCTCATGAACGGTCAAGTAAGCATTAAACAATAAACAAGAAAGACAACCGATTAGGCTGCCTTTCTTGTTATATCGAAGTCCGACAAATCGCAATTTGTCATTCCAGACAAAATCCCCAATTTTGCCGCTAAAAAACATGAAAACACAATTTGTCACAAACATAATCTCTGCATTATCTTCGGTTTTATCACATTCTCAGTTATCAGTTGTAGAAGCCGCCCTTTCCAAAGAATTGCTCAATTACCAGCTTTCCCCCTCGCTCTCACAATCACAGCAGCTCCAAAAGGAGAACGCAGATCTTCAGTCTGCGTTTCTATCTGCCAAGCGCATAGAGGGTTGCTCCGAGCGCACACTGAAATATTACGAATCTATTATCTCCCATTTTATCACCGGCCATTCTTGTAGCCTTCAAGACATCACCACCAACCATATTCGCGCCTATCTTGCAGAATATGAGCAGTCTTCCCACGCATCTCACGTCACTATCGACAACATGCGCCGTATTCTCAGCAGTTTCTTCGCATGGCTTGAAGATGAAGACTATATTGTTAAATCTCCAGTTAGAAAGATCCATAAAATCCGTTCCGAGCAGAAGGTCAAGGAAACGTTCACCGACGAACAACTTGAGCGTATGCGTGACAACTGCCATTCCCCACGCAACCTTGCCATCATCGACCTTCTCGCCTCTACCGGCATGCGTATCGGCGAACTGGTCTTGCTCAACCGTTCCGACATCAATTACCACGAACGCCAATGCGTTGTTCTTGGCAAGGGCAACAAACAGCGTGAGGTATATTTCAACGCTAAAGCCAAACTGCATCTGCAAGCCTATATCAGCTCACGAACCGATAGCGAAGAAGCACTTTTTGTCAGTTCCAACACGCACAAACGCCTATCCATCAACGCCATCGAAAGGATGATCCGTCTATTAGGCCAGCGGCTCAGCATAGCAAAATCCCATCCGCACAAGTTCCGCCGCACACTCGCCACCATGGCGATAGACAAGGGCATGCCCATCGAGCAGGTTCAACGCCTGCTCGGTCATTCAAAAATCGACACTACCCTGCATTATGCGATGGTTAACCAGCAGAATGTCAAGGTGGCACATCGGAAATTTATATGTTAAATTCCTTTTTGCTTATAAATAGTTTATATAATGAAGTGCCAATAATCCTAGTGGTAAAACCATTATATAGTCTGCCATGTGTGCAGGTTTAGCCATTGTTAGTATAAACAATTATAGTGCCATAACTATTTCTTTGCCAATTAGTCACATATTCATTTACCATTCTGCCAAAAAAGTTTATATTTGCTTGACAAAATCAATGTTTATGAAAGAACACAAACTATCAGAACTGCTTTCGATAAAAAATGGCAAAGACCACAAGGCTTTAGCCAATGGTCAATACCCCGTATACGGTAGCGGTGGCATTATGCGGTATGTTGACTCGTACCTTTATGACAAACCTAGCATATTACTTCCACGTAAGGGTTCTCTTGATAATATTCAGTATGCAGATTCCCCATTTTGGACTGTTGACACAATCTATTATACAGAAATCAATGAAGAACTTGCTTATCCTTATTATCTGTATTATTACCTCCGTCAGCTTGATTTAAGTAACTTGGACTCTGGAACAGGTGTACCAAGCATGACATTTGATAGCTACTATCACATCAAAGTAAAGCTCCCTGGTATTGAAACCCAACGCCAAATTGCATCCGTTCTCTCCAATCTCGATAAAAAAATCGCCATCAATCGTCAAATAAATTGCGATTTAGAGGCTATGGCAAAGCAACTCTACGACTATTGGTTCGTGCAGTTTGACTTCCCTAATGAGGAAGGCAA
>CALCUH010000151.1 GCA_937907165.1 uncultured Bacteroidales bacterium
AGCGCAGAGACGGAGCCTCAGGAGGTGAAGGAAGATCCATTCGTGGCTAAGTTTATGGAGCTGGTCCGCGAACGCTACACTGATACGGAACTCTCTGTGGATGATTTGGCGGATGTCCTTTGCGTGAGCCGCTCGACCATGTTCCGCCGTGTGAAACTGTTGGTGGGCAAGTCTCCGCTTGAATTGCTGAGCGACTATCGTCTGAACGAGGCGATGCGCCTGCTCAAGACGCAGAGTTTCTCTTCGGTGTCGGACGTGGCTTATTCCGTCGGATTCTCTGATCCATCTTATTTCAGCAAACGCTTCAAAGCCTATTTCGGAGTCTCTCCGACGCAGATCAAGGCGTGAGATTTTTATTCTTCAGCAAGGTTCATGACCGTTCGATGGAGCGGCTGGGATGTTGATTAAGCCCATGGCTTCCAACGCCCTTTCTGCATTGACGTCATAGCTTTCTGAAATCAATAGGTGGGGAAGTCTCTCTTTTTTGCATTGCGCCCCAAAACGATTGTTTTCACGAATCAGTTCTTGCTTGTCGCAATCATACTCCAATCGCTTTTCTATCTCACAACCGTGCTCTGATATTTCATTGAAGTGATTTTCAATGTATTGCGTGGTCATTACCAAGCACAAATAGTGGATCTCCTTTAGATAGATTTCCGCGAAATCCGCCTGCCAATTTTCTGGCACATAACAACCTTCCACAATCAAGTCTTGCCTGTTTTCGACGGCTGTTTTGATTATCTCTCTGATGATAGGCCACAAAACCTCTACCATCTTTTCGTCGTCCATGGGCGTGAGGTCTGTCATTCCTGTGCGGATGAGACCCATTTTGACGTGGTCCATGGAGAGGTACGGAATGTGTAGCCGCTCTAACAATCGTTGCGCCAAAAGCGTTTTCCCCGTGTGGGAGGCGCCTGTCAGTAATAGAATCATTTGCTCGTTTTTTAGTTATACGGGATAGTTCATGGTATATTCTGCGTTTTTTATTGATGGCTATTTCGAGAAATTGAAGAGCTGCATCTCCTCCTGGTGCTTGGCGGAGCGTTTGTTGTCCTCTCTTTTCTGCTTCTCTAACTCTTTCCTATAACGGGTGATTGTTTTCTTGAAATCGGCGATGTAGCCTAAAAGTTCGTTTGTGTCCTTGTTATGGATTCTGTCGATTGCTTTTGTACTGTTCAGATTCTTTTCGCAAAGAGTGAGTTGCGCCTCTAACGCTTGTAACTTTTGTTCCGTGTCGCTCTCTTTGTCCCATCTGCCTTTGCCGGATTCTATGTCCTGCGTGATTTGTCGCATTTTATCTTGTATGGATAAGAGTCTTTCTCCTGCGGCGAATAGTGCTTTGCAGGTTAGTTCCTCTCCGATTTCTTTGTTGGGTTTCCCATTATGTATGCCTCTTCTGAAGGCGGATTCGGCTTTCTGTATCGTGTCCATCTCCACATAGGCGCTGAGCGTGTCTCGCCAGTTGAAATAGGGGTTGTCCGTCTCGTTGGCGCGCTCTCCCTTTTCCGCTTGTTCATATTTCAACGGATGTTCGCTGAATTGCCACAACGGGTCGCTTGGAATGTGTTGGATGGAGTCCGGCGAAGTCATGAAATATTCCATGTTTAATTTTTTTGAATATTCGTTGGTGCTTATATTCAAACTTCCGCTTGCCCATGTGGGGTCGAAGAGATAGGGCTCGTTGTCGATGACGGCGGCGCACCATGCATGTCCTCCTCCATTTTCGGAGATGCCTGTCACTATGAACATCTCAATCCCCATCTCTCTCGCTATCGTCGCGAAGAGTAGGGCGAAATCTTCGCACACGCCTTTCCGTCTGACGAGCGTCTCTCGGACCGTCGCTTTGGAGAATTCCCCTTTTGCTAACGCTTTTCTGGAGAGGGACTTGTGCTGATTGTATCGTTCAATGTCGTAAACGATGTTTTCGGAGATCCAGCGTTGGACAATCAATAATTGTTCCCGAACCGTCGCCCCGTTCGCCTTGGCGTATGCCGCAATAGCCTCTACCGAGGTGGTGTGTGGGTCAAGTTTCTCCACCGCTGTGGCATTCATGGTGAATGTGAAATACAGAAATAGTGCTGCGGATATTTTGAGGATTGCTTTCATGAATGAAACTCCGATGTTTATTATTGAATTCATATATGGTTCATTTTTGTGTAAATGTAAATCTAATATTTTTACCGATGATTCCCAAATGTCGGATGGCGCTTGTCGGTGTTTGCCCATATTGTTTATGGTAAAATAGTCCCATTTCGATGGTAAAATAGTCTCAATCTGCTTGTTGGGACTTTTTTACATGTTCATGAACGATAATTCCCTAAGAAAGATTTTCACGCTCCTTACATTTGCGTTGTTCGGAATGGGGAATGGTTCCAATATAGTCTGCAATGCCAGAAATACGGTGTTTCGAATTCTTTTTTGAAAACCAAGTTCCCTAATCAAACAACGGGTGTTAAATCGGAGACCCTTTTCTCATTGAACCCCGTAGGGGTTCCATATCAGTAGAAAAAGGATTTGTATCGCATCCAGCAACCCCGTAGGGGTTCCATATCGGTAGAAAAAGGAATTGTATCACATCAAACAACCCCGTAGGGGTTGCACATAACATAGAATGCGATTATTGTGTATTATAATTCTATAATACATTTTTTCGCAAAAAGGTAGAAGAATTTTAATAACGTTACACTATAAAGAATACAATTATGAATACACTTGATCGTTTGTCATTGACTCTTTGTATGATGGCGCTTCCATTTTACGGTTATTCGGCGGCCACTTTATCAGTGGATCTCTCCGATAGCATCAGGACTGCCACGCATGTGGCGTCGGGTTCCCTCTATGGCTTGACTGAAACGCTTCCGAGCAATATCGATGCGGATGTGGCGCCTCTGAAACCTAATGTCTTCGTCTGTCCCGCCCGTAGCGGAAACGGTCGCCAGCAGCCTATCGGCGGTGCATTCCTCGTGTCGCCTCGTATCGCTAATACGACCGGTAGAATTCAGATCCGTTTGGCGGATGTTCTTCCGGGATGGCCTTATAAGTTCCAAAACATGGATCATTGGAAGAATGAGGTGAGGTCTGTGGTGGAGGAGAAGAAGAAATCCAATATCCAGAATTTCGACGGCTACGAAATCTGGAACGAGCCTAATGGTACGTGGAAAAACCCTAATGGTCTCTCTTTTAATTCGTTTTGGAAGGAAACGTATCAGTATTTGCGCTCTTTGGATCCTAACGAGAAGATTATCGGCCCTTCGTTGGCGTGGTTCGATTCGAACTATATGGATCAGTTCCTGAAGTTCTGCAAGGATAATAATTGCTTGCCTGACGTGGTTTGTTGGCACCAATGGGGCGCCGGCGGTTTCGTGGGCTCGCTGGAGTCGCTTCGTAATATCGAGAAGAAGTATGGTATCTCGCCTCGTGCGGTGAGCATTAATGAGTATTGCGCGGGTTCGGATGATGCGAAGAAGAAATATGAGGGTTGTCCGGGTTACTCCGTGCCTTTCATCGCCAAGTTCGAGCGCCATGGTGTGGAGAGCGCCATGATTTCTTGGTGGTTCACGGGACTTCCCGGTCGTTTGGGTAGTTTGTTGACTTCCAACAACCAACGTGGCGGAGGCTGGTGGCTCTACAAGTGGTATGGTGAGATGGAGGGTTATATGGCTCGTGTGACGCCTCCGAACGATAAGAGTGAGGGTGTGGATGGCTTCGCCTCCGTGGATAGGGAGAAGAAGGTGGCGAGCATCGTTCTGGGAGGAAATACGCTTGGTGAGATTAGTGTGCCTATCAAACGCATTCCTGCCTTCTTGGGTAGCCGTGTGAATGTGAAGGTGGAGCGTGTCACTTGGAGCGGCAAGGATTCTCCTGTCAATTCCACGAGTGTGCTTTCTGAGACGGAGTATGACGTGAATGGCGGACAAATCAATGTCTCGGTGAACATCACGGATATCACTTACGCTTATCGGATATATATTACTTCCGTAAAACCTCGTGTCCCTCAATCGCCTTACATCGGCGGTCAGATTACGCTTCCCGGCACGCTCGAGGTGGAGCATTTTGATGAGGGCGGTGAAGATCAGGCTTACCACGATAATGAAGGAGAGAACAAGGGTGACGGTTCTTTTCGTATGGACGAAGGGGTGGATGTGGTGAAGTCTGCGGATGGTTTGGCAATCGGTTACACGGAAAAGGGCGAATGGTTGGAATATACGGTGAAGGTGGAGCAGGGTGGTAGTTATGACCTTACCGCGATGGTCTCTTCCGGCTCCGACCAATCTTCTTTCCTGCTGTCGATGGATGGAACACCATTGTTAGACACTATTATGGTTCCGAATGGAGAGAGTTGGGACATTTATGTGGAGATGAAGGCTGGTACGGTGAACCTGACGGAGGGCGAACATCGCCTTCGCCTGACTATCACGGGCAGCTACGTGAATGTCGATTGGCTGAAGTTCAGCGTGCCTGGAGAGGAAACGGGTCTCTTCTCTCTTCGTCCGGATGTTCATGGAAATGTTTATACGGTCTATGATTTGATGGGTGTGAAAATCGCGGATGTCGCGGCGGATTCATATGACGACATGATGCGTGGATTGGGTAGAAAGGGCGTGTTTGTGGTGAAGGATATGAACGGGACCGTTACTAAACAGATTGTGCGTTAGTTTTTTTTATGTGATTTGACAATTTACGATTTACCGGTCGTTGGTAAATCGTAAATTGTCTTTTTTATTCTTTTATTTTCCTCTGAAATTTCTGCTATACAATCCTCCCCTGTTGCCGTTCTTCCTGTTGGCGTAGTCTCTTCCTCCGTTTTGTTTGTAACCGCTGCTGTGTCCGTTTCTTTCGAAACTGCTGTAGGCGGATACTTTTCCTGAGAAGAGTTGTTTGATGAGGTCCGGACGGTTCATGCGTTGCAGCTCGCGCATGATTTGGTTGCGGCATTCGGGCTTGTACCAGAAGAAGAATTGCCGCTGTGCCAGTTTCTCTTCTTTGTCGTGCGCCGAGTAGACGGATTCTAATGTGTAGGGGTGTAAGCCCGTGTAGTAGCTCTCCGTGGAGAGTGTCATCGGTGTGGGCGTGAAGTCTTGCACTTGTTCCAGTTGGAAGTTGAGGCGGTGCGTCTCGCAGGCCAGTTCGGCCATCTGCTCCGCCTTGCAGCCCGGGTGGCTGGAGATGAAGTAGGGAATCAGTTGTTGTTTGAGATGGCAAGCCTCGTTGACGCGGTCGAAGACCTTTTTGAACTCGTAGAAGAGTTTGAACGATGGTTTGCGCATCATGTTGAGCACCGTGTCGTTCGTGTGTTCGGGCGCCACTTTCAGTCGTCCGCTCACATGGTTGGCGATCAGCTCCTCCATGTATCGGCGGTGTGTCTCGTTGACCTTCGGGTCGGCGTCTTGGTGGAGTAGCAGGTCGTAGCGTATGCCGCTGCCGATGAATGATTTCTTGATGCCCGGGATGGCGTCCACGGCGGCGTAGAGGTCGAGCAGCGGTCCCAAGTCCGTGTTGAGGTTCTTGCAGACGTTCGGATGAATGCAGGAGTATCGTTTGCACTTTCCGCAGAGCGTCTGGTCCTTGCCCCGCAGCTGGTACATGTCGGCGCTTGGTCCGCCCAAGTCGCTGAGGTATCCTTTGAAGTCGGGCAGTTCCATCACCTTCTTCACCTCGCGGAGGACCGACTCCTTGCTGCGGGAGACGATCTGCTTGCCTTGGTGGGCGGAGATGGTGCAGAAGGAGCAGCCGCCGAAACAGCCGCGGTGGATGTTCACCGAGAACTTGATCATCTCGTAGGCTGGTATGGTTTTCCCCTTGTATTTCGGGTGTGGCATACGGGTGAAGGGCAGCTCGTAGGTCGCGTCGAGGTCCGCCGAGCTCATGGTCGGGTAGGGTGGGTTGATGACGGCGGTCTGTCGGTCGTCCACCCGTTGCAGCAGGCGGTCGGCATGGAGCATGTTAGACTCCTCCTCCACGATCTTGAAATTCTTCGCTTGGGTGAGTTTGTCCTTCAGGCAATCCTTGTGGCTGGCGAGTTCTATGGTGTTGGAGCCTTCGTAAGGCGGAATTTTGTCGTTGTCTGTCAGGTAGATGGTTTGTGGGATGTCGTGCATCTCCTTGACGGGCACGCCCGCCTTGGCTTGTCTGACCAGCTCCTTGAGGGGCAGTTCGCCCATGCCGTAGATGAGTAGGTCCGCTTGGCAATCCTTGAGGATGCAGGGCTTGAGTTCATCGTCCCAGTAGTCGTAGTGGGTGACGCGGCGCAGGGAAGCCTCGATGCCTCCGATGACGATAGGCACGTCCGGCCAGATCTCCTTGAGGATCTTTGCGTAGACGATGGTGGCGCGGTCCGGGCGGAACCCAGCTTGTCCGTTCGGCGAGTAGGCGTCGTCCGAGCGCAGACGTTTGTTGGCTGTGTAGTGGTTCACCATGGAGTCCATGCAGCCCGCCGAGATGGCGAAGAAGAGGCGTGGTTTGCCCAGCTTCTTGAAGTCGCGCAGGTCGTCGCGCCAGTTAGGTTGGGGAACGATGGCGACACGCAGACCCTCGTGTTCGAGGATTCTGCCCACCACGGCGCCGGCGAAGGAGGGGTGGTCTACATAGGCGTCGCCCGAGAATAAAATCACGTCCACTTCGTCCCACTGACGAAGCTCCAACTCTTTTTTAGTGGTTGGCAGGAAATCGGTAAGATGGTACTCAATCATGGGTGCGAAGTTAGCAAAAATGGTAGGAATCTAGATGGCTTATGGGTTACGAAATCATTTTCCTCCACATTTTTAGAAAAAAAGCCCGATAAGTTTTTGAGGGAAACGGAAATGTAGTATATTCGCGGTCGAAAATAGTTTTGCCTTATGGTGTAATGGTAGCACATCAGTTTCTGGCACTGCTTGTCCGGGTTCGAATCCTGGTAAGGCAACAAAACTAGGAGAAGCCCTTGAGTGATCAAGGGCTTTTTTTGTGCGTCAATCAAAACAATGGTGGTTTGTCCATGAACCCCTACGGGGTTCTGTCAATTGCCCCGAATCGTGTCGTGATGTCCATGAACCCCAACGGGGTTCCATATCAATAACCGATTTGCGCCGTGATGTGCCCATGAACCCCATTGGGGTTCCATATCAATAGAATCCATGTCAATAAAAACCCCATCGGGGTTCCACATCTTTACCATTGGTTTTGTAATATTATTTTTATTTCCTTTGCAGAATTTAGCGTTCTTTTTCCTAATTTTGAATCTTTTGTTAAGTGTGTGATGAATTACTTCCCGGAACTGAAATGTGCCATTCTGTAAGTGTTGTCATTGCATTGACTTAAAAGAACAATAATGTATTGCGTATTATGATTACAGGCGAAATCAAGACTCGAATCGACCAGATTTGGGATACCTTCTGGACTGGCGGTATCACCAATAGTATAACCATCCTTGAACAGATGACTTACCTCTTCTTCATGAAGATGTTGGACGACGCGCAACGCACCAAGGAGGCGAACGCCAACGCTTTCGGTGTGGCTGTCAAGGACCCGACCTTCAAGGAGGGTGTGTGGCATAACCCTGATACGGACAAGGATGTCCCTTACGAGAACCTTCGTTGGAGCGTCTTCAAGAACAAGGAGCCGGAGGCGATGTTCTCACTCATCTCCAAAGATGTGTTCGTCTTCATCAAGACCTTGAACGATGGCAAGGAATCCGCCTACAGCCGCTTCATGGACTCGGCTACCTTCCTGATTCCGAACGCTCGCACCCTCACCAAGATTGTGGAGGGTATCGACAAACTCGATATGAACAACCGCGACACCATGGGCGATGTCTATGAGTATGTGCTCGGTAAGATGGCGGCTTCCGGCAACAACGGTCAGTTCCGCACGCCGCGCCATATCATCCGCATGATGGTGGAGCTGATGCGACCGACGCTCGAAGATACTATCTGCGACCCTGCGATGGGTAGCGCGGGTTTCATCGTGGAGTCTGCCAAGTATGTCTCTGAGCATTACAAGAAGGAGCTGCTCAAGAAGGAGAACCAAGAGCATTACAAGAACCGTATGCTGCACGGCTTCGACACCGACCAGACGATGCTCCGTATCGGTGCGATGAACTTGATGCTCCATGGCGTGGATAACCCTTGCATCGAATATCGTGACAGCCTCTCTTCCGACAACACGGATGAAAGCAAATATACATTGTGCCTCGCCAACCCGCCTTTCGCGGGCAGTCTCGACTACGAGGCGGTGAGCAAGAGTATCTTGGCGATCACCAAGACCAAGAAGACGGAGCTGCTCTTCGTCGGATTGTTCGTGAGGATGTTGCAGCTGGGTGGTCGTTGCGCAAGCATCGTGCCGGACGGAGTGCTCTTCGGAAACAGTACGGGCCATAAGGCCATAAGGAAGGAGTTGGTAGACCACCAGCAGCTGAAGGCAGTCATCTCAATGCCGAGCGGCGTGTTCCAACCCTATTCGGGTGTCTCCACCGCCATCCTTGTCTTCACCAAGACCAACGACGGCGGCACGGACAAGGTGTGGTTCTATGATATGAGGGCTGACGGCTACACGCTCGACCAGAAGCGCACGGAGTGTGCCGACAACGATATTCCCGACATCATCGCCCGCTTCCACAACATGGAGGCGGAGGCATCCCGCACCCGCCAAGACCAGTCTTTCCTTGTGCCTGTGGAGGAGATTCGTGAGAAGGATTACGACCTCTCCATCAACAAGTACAAGGAGGTGGAGCGTGAGGAGGTCGCCTATGAGGAGCCTTCCGTCATCTTCGCCCGCATCGAGGAGCGTATGAACAATATACAGTCGGCTATGGCTGAGTTTAAGGCTAAATTTTTGTAGTATGAAACAAATTACAATAACAGATTCAACCTACAACAATTGGGTCGAGGAATTATGTAATAGATACCGACATAGCCAAATAAAGGCTGCTGTCAAAGTGAATAGCGAGCAGCTTAAGTTTTACTGGCTATTGGGGAAAGATATAGTTGAACTAAAAGCAGAGTCCCGTTGGGGAAATAAGTTTTTTAAAAATTTGAGTGAAGACTTGAAGTGCAAGATGCCTGATGCAACTTGTTTTTCTCCTACTAATCTGTTGTATATGAAGAATTTTTATCTTCTATTTCCTGAATTCAATCCAATTGCTCCACAACTTGTGGAGCAATTACAAAACGACGATAAGGCAAATACTCCACAATGTGTGGAGCAATTTGTGAACATATTTGCTGTACCATGGGGACATTATAGATATATCATTGATCATTTTTTACATGATCAGAAGAAAGCCCTATTTTATGTCCGTAAAACCATAGAGAATGGTTGGAGTCGTTCCATGTTGCTCAACTTCCTCGACTCTGATCTTTATGAACGAGAAGGCAAGGCATTGACAAACTTCACTGCAACATTGCCAGACTCGATGAGCGATCTTGCCAAAGAAATCACAAAAGATCCCTATAATTTTGCCTTTGCTGGAATCACTGGAAAATACAACGAGTCGCAGTTGAAAAAGGCTCTGCTTACAAACATCACTGATTTCCTTTTAGAGTTGGGAACTGGATTTGCGTATGTAGGGAAAGAATACCGCCTGCAGATAGGAGAAACAGAGAATTTTATTGACCTTTTGTTCTACCATCTGCAACTTCGCTGCTATGTTGTGATAGAGGTAAAGATTGACAAGTTTTCATCAGGAGACATCGGTCAATTGAGTACGTATGTTGTTGCCTGCAACCATATATTAAAACGTTCGGATGATAATCCAACTATCGGGTTGTTGGTTTGTAAGTCTAAGGACAACACTTTGGCTCAATATGCCTTAGAGGGAAGTAATCAGCCTATAGGTATTTCTGCATACGATCTCGAAAAGTTATACCCTGCTAAAGTGGAAGGACTTATACCTACTGTTGAAGAGATTGAAGCTAAGTTGAACCAAAATTTGATGTAGCATGAAGACGGGTTGGGAATATAAGAAGTTGGGAGAGATTTGCGATAAGGGTTCATCAAACATATCTTTGAACAAGATTGAAGATAATATTGGTGAATATGCTTTATTCGGTGCTTCAGGATATGTAAAAGGCATTGACTTTTATCATAATGAAAATCCTTACATAGGCATTGTAAAAGACGGTTCTGGTTGTGGTAGAGTGAATATTTACCCTGCGAAATCCTCATTAGTAGGAACAATGCAGTACATTTATCCAAAACAAAATTACGACATAAAATTCTTGATGTATTTGTTGCAAAGTTTGGATTTGTCTAGCTTGGTCACAGGTGCAGCCATTCCTCATATTTATTTCAAGGATTACTCAAAATTTTCCATTCCCGTTCCCCCTCTCCCTACCCAGCAATCCATCGTTTCCGAACTAGATTCGCTGTCACAAATCATAGCCGACTGCAAGGAGACGCTTAAAGATTACGATGCGTTGGAACAGTCGATTTTCTATGATATGTTTGGCGACCCTGTCAAGAATGATAAGGGTTGGGAAGTGAAGAAGTTGGGAGAGGTGTGTAGCAAGATTACTGATGGAACTCATTCTTCTCCAGAGAACACATCGGAAGGAGACCGTATGTATATAACAGCAAAGAATATAAAAAAGGATGGTATTGAATTAAAGAACATTACATATGTTTCGGAAGAGGTTCATCGTTCTATATATGATAGGTGTAATCCAGAATACGGTGATGTTTTATATATAAAGGATGGTATTACAACTGGAATTGCAACAATAAATACACTTAATGAAGAATTCACATTGTTGTCAAGTGTTGCTTTGATTAAAGTTGGAGATAATCTAAACAATTATTTTTTGAAAGGATTAATGAACTTTGAATCATTTTATGAAATGGTTCGTGGTAATATGGGTGGTGGGGCTATAACTCGTTTGACGTTGGCAAAAATCAACAACATTACCATCATCGCCATAGACACGTGTTCCATTAAATATTATGTCGGC
>CALCUH010000152.1 GCA_937907165.1 uncultured Bacteroidales bacterium
ATAAAACCCTGTAAAAGAGCATATCGGCTCCCGGGGTTAACGTCGCATAAAGCACCACGAACCGCCGCAGAAGCGGCGGTCCGTGGTGCTACATATATAATTTTACTCAGATAACGGCTGTTTCGACCGGAACGTATTCCAGTCCGAGAGCCTTTGCAACGTTGAAATTCGTGACCTGTCCGTTGTAGATGTTAAGGCCCTTGCCGAGTCCGGCGTCGGCGAGGACGGCCTTCTCAAGGCCCATACCGGCCATCGCAAGACCGTAGCGGAGAGTTGAGTTCGTCAGCGCGACGGTGGAGGTGTAAGGAACCGCACCGGGCATGTTGCCGACGCAGTAGTGAACGACGCCCTCTTCGATGAAGATGGGATCGTCGTGTACGGTTACGTGCGAGGATTCGCAGCAGCCGCCCTGGTCGATGGCGATATCGACGATAACGGCGCCCTTCTTCATCAGCTTGAGGTGCTCCCTTCTGATCAGTTTAGGAGTGCTGCCGCCTGGGATAAGGACGGAACCGATGACAAGGTCAGCGTTAGCTAAAGCCTTGCGGATGTTAGCCTCTGTGGAGTAGAGTGTGTTGACGGATGCGCCGAACACATCCTCAATGTAGGCGAGACGGTTTAAGTTAACGTCGAGAAGCGTCACTTCCGCATCGATGCCGACAGCGGCTTTAGCGGCGTAAGTACCAGCGACGCCACCGCCCACGATGACGATTTTACCTCTCTCGACTCCTGGCACACCGCCCAAGAGGATACCTCTACCACCGAATCTCTTTTCTATGTATTTCGCGCCTTCCTGAATGGAGAGACGTCCCGCGATTTGGCTCATCGGACGGAGACAAGGCAAGTTGCCGAATGGATCTGTGATGGTCTCGAAAGCCACCGCTTTACAACCGCTATCCATCAGCGCCTTGGCGAGAGACGGATTTGCTGCCAAATGGAGGTATGTGTACAAAATCATGTCCTTGCGGAGATATTTGTACTCGCACTCTTCCGGTTCTTTCACTTTTACCAACAAATCGCAAGTGCCGTAAACTTCGGCTGCGGTTCCGCAAATGATAGCTCCGTTCTCTTTGTATTCTTTGTCGGAAAATCCGGCTCCTTCTCCCGCTCCCGTCTCCACGTAGACCGTGTGACCTTTAGCGACGAAGGCAGCCACGTTGTCAGGAGTCAGTCCAACTCTGTATTCGTGGTTCTTTAACTCTTTAGTCGTTCCTATTTTCATGGAATTATTTAATGATATTAATTGATAATAATTTTTTTGTCTGATTTATAGATGATATAACCATTCCTGGTATAATTGTCTGTCGCGTAGGTGAGTCCTGCGGATGGATCGAAATCGCCCCGCTCGATTTCCCATGGTTGCTTCTCGAGAAAGTATTTCAATCTGTTCTCTCTTTGCTTACATAGGAAATAGATGCCTGCGTAACTCTTATGGACGATATTCGGCGCCTTGAATATGCCTAACGCCACGTCTATCATTCCTTTTAGAAAATCGAATCCGGTGCTGTACTCCAATAGCGAGGCGATATGGTCGCTCCCGCCTCTCGGGTTCACCTCGATTAGGTAAAGGTTGCCGCTATTGTCAATCTTCATCTCCACGTGTGTCGCACTGTTGTCTATTCCTACACGATCTAGTATCTGAGGAACGACCTGACGGATTTTCTCTCTGATGGATTCGTCGATATCCGCCGGTTGGTGGTGCGACAACTCAACGAAGTGCGGCGCACCGTCGTTCTCTTTGTCGGTTATCTGTATCACATGGTGCTTCCCCTCGAAGGAGATTGATTCCACGGAAATTTCCCTTCCCTCCACGAACTGCTCGATGAGGACCACGCTGGACGGATCCGCAGTGGTGTAGGCGAGCGCCTTACCCAGTTCTTCCTTGTCTTTGGCGAAGGCGACACCTTTCTTCGAAGAGCCTGTGGTGGGCTTGACGATGCAAGGGAAGGCAATCTCCATCCCTTCATGGTATAGCTCGCTGCGCACTTCCGACAATTGGGGAATCCCGTGAGTCAGTTCGCGCACTTCGGATTTGTCTTTGATGCGCTGGAAGTTGTTGTAGTTGATGCCGTGTAAGCCTAAGTCCGTGGCGACGAACGAGGCGATTTCGGCGGTCGGGTCAGATCCGGTGGAGACGACTCCGTCAATTTGCTCTCGCTTGCAGACTTCTGAAATCTTCTCTTTCTCGAAGATGGAGATAGGGTAGAACTTGTCTGCGTAATCTTTGCAGACCGCTCCCTTCTCCCATGCGAAACAGATGACCTCATGTCCCGCTCCTTTCGCCTTGAGAACCAGAGGAAGTTGCCCGGTTGAGGCGCCTATGATTGCTAGTTTCATTTTATATAACTTAAATATTGTCCCATGAAAGGAGATGTAATCCGACCTGTGGGACAATCTGTGTTATATCACGAAGATAATCAGTTCCTTATTTGTCGAAGAAATCGTCGAACATCTTCTTCACACCCTCTCTTTCAGCATACTCGCAGACAATCTGGCCCCAGTTACCCTCTACGAGAATCCATCCGTTAGGGGTGTAGGCGAGATCCCAACCCACGTATGGGTACCAAGGAATAGTGCGATGAACCTCTTCCGCAAATTTCAGAAGCCCCTCCCAATCAGGGATTTGGAATCCTTTATATCTCACGCCGCTATCGGGATGACATTCGAAGATGCCTCCGAACTCGTCGTAACCGTCAGTTCTGCAGATGCCTGTCTTCTCATCGATGACGGAGAAGATGCCACCGCTTCCCGCATTGTCCACGATGACGCCTGAGCGTCCGGTACGGAACACTGGTCTCATGATGTGGAATCCGGTCTTGTTGATGAAGGCGGGGAGTCTTACCGTGTTGACGGAAGATGGGTTGAACTGCTTGGTGCGTTCATCCTGTTGGATTAGTTCCTCCACGATGAAAGAACCTTTTGACTTCAAGTAATCGTATGCTTTGTCGGAATCATTGTCGTGGTCGGCCAATTTGAGGATCTCCACGCCTTTACCGCATTGGCCGGCGATAGGTTTACAAATCATGATGTCGTGCTTCTGACAAAACTCTTTGAACCCCTCTTTTGTACACTCCTCGTTGAATTGGAACACATCGCGGTGGAAGAACTGACCGAAATTGCGGTAGAACATGTTCTTGTCCTCCAACAAATCCCAATTCTTACCTCTTCCCACTTTCTCGGTCATGACATTGTCTTTGTGGCGTGTTGTCAGGTAAGTGGCGCGCTTCTTGTCGTCCGAGTGAGGAAAGTCCATGAGGAAATATTCGCGTGGCACCGCACCGAAACGGTAGTAACACCAAACCATATCGATTCTCATCTCCTCTTTCAACTTCTCGTCGGCCATCTCTTTGTCAGTCAGGAAGATGCCGAATACGTGTTCGATCTCCTCGCCGAAAGTTAATTCACCGCCCCATCTCATTGATTTGAAGGAGAGGTAATAATCTCTGTTCGACTTGATGATGCTTTTGCCGAACGCCTTAGAGCCTAAAATTTTGAAACGTAAGTTCTCTTTGAATGTCATGATTTATATTGTTTTATTTATTGTTTACAAAATCCTTCTCGTATCCCCAAAGTTCTCCGAATGGTTGTTCCTCCATCTCTTTTTTGAAGTCGAGGAGGAATCCCTTCCAATCGTATTTCGGTTCGTAGCCTAACTCTTTCTTCGTCTTGGTGATGTCCAGTACGAATTGTTGGCTGCTTCTCTTTTCGGGACAATAAATGATGTTCGATTTCTTATCCTCCGGGTTGAATACCTCAGCAATGCCTCTGATACGCTCTTCCAAGGTGCTTCCGCCGCTGCCTATGTTGTAGAGACCTCCTTCGATGTCGGCGGTGAGACTCTTCTCCACGATCTGAAGGAAGTCTTTCATGCAGCAGGTCTCCAAAAGACGGTTCGGGTCTCCCCAAATCTGCAACTCTTCGCCCTTCATCGCTTGGTAGATGAGGAAACGGTCTGATATCATCGTTTTCTCGCCGTCGGTGAAGGTGTATGGGTTCGGATCATACATGTAGACTCTTGAGAGTCTGAGAATGAAGCGCTTGAGCCCGTATTTGACGTGGTAATGTTCGATTAGGTCTACGGCGCAGTTTTTCGCGATCACGTAAACGGCATGGTCGCCCGACATCGGAGCTTTCCTTTCAGCATCCGCAGGAATAGGTGTCTTGCTGCCGAAAAGGTGGCTGACGTCGAAGAGTGATTGCGGGAAGATGATACGGTCTGCGCCCACTTCCCTCGTGTATTCCAATACGTTCAAAGTGCCCTGTACGACAGATGTGATATAAAGATCTGGATGGTAGCCTTTCATGGAGGCGGGAAGCATCCCGGCGAAATCTGCTACCGCAAAAATCTCTTTCTGCGGAAGCTTTTTGAAATCCTCTTTCTGACTAATGTCTGCAGATATATATTCCATGCCATGTTTGGCGAAGAATCCGTTGTCGTTCTTACGGTGACCAACCGCATAGACGTGGTATCCTAAGTTGTTCAAGTGAACGGCGATGTTGGCTCCCAAATGCCCGGTAGCTCCGAGTACGATGACGTTTTTCTTTTCGTTCATGACGTGATAAATGCTATGTTTGCTTGATGACTAATGTCTATATTTTATCCGACTATTAAGCCTTTTTGCAAATTTATTGCGTTCGCGATTTGTCACCAAAAGTTTTTAACCCTTTTTTTTGTGACTTTGTGTTTTTTTATTTTGAACCTAAATGGTTGATTATTTGATGGTATTGTGATTTCCTTTTGTGATAGTTGTGCTGTTGTCGTTTTTTTTTATATGTTTATGTGTTATTATTTATGATTTCAATGGATATGTCTAAATATTTTCATGGAATTTTATCTTTTTGTGTGACCTCGTGTCTCTTTTGTCCGGCTCTTTTTTCTCAATCTGCGGTCGTCTCCGGAGGCGGTGATGCGGTGGATGGGGAAACGGGTAGTATTTCCGCTTCTGTGGGTCAGATGACCCTCCTTTCCATCGTTTCGAACAATGGTGAGGTGGCGGAGGGGGTACAACAGCCTGTCGGAAGCGATGAGGGAATTTTTACGGGTTTCTCTTCGTGCTCTTCCCTTGTCTCCTCGGTGAGTGTCTCTCCTAATCCTGTGTCGGACGTTTGTGTGGTCTCTTTGCCCGGTGATGTCGGTCAACATCGTTACGCTTTGACGGATGGTTCAGGTAAACTGATGGAGGAGGGTACCTTGTCGGATGGAGCGAAACTCTCCATGATGGATTATATCGAGGGCTCGTATTTCTTGAAAATCTATTTCGGTATGGGCGTTCAGGATTTTATTACTGTTAAACTGTTAAAAAAATAAGCATATGAGAAAATTACTATTCTCTTTCGTACTGTGTTGGTTCTTTGTTGTCTGCGGTTTTTCCGCCACACCTCATACGATTAGTTATCAGGCTGTGGTGAGGGATGCCTACGGCGCTTTGCTCAAGGATGCTAAGGTGGGTGTCCGCTTCTCTGTCTTGCGTGGATCGGAAAACGGTACGCCGGTCTATGTGGAGGAACTCTCCGCCACCACCAACCAGAATGGTTTGCTGACGACGGTCGTGGGCAACGGACAGCCTACTGTGGGTACTTCCTTGAATGACATTGACTGGTCTGACGGAACTTATTCGCTCCGCACGGAGTTGGATCTTACTGGCGGTACGTCTTATACGTTGATGCTGACGAACCAACTGTCGACGGTCCCTTTCGCCTTCTACGCTGAACGTGTCTCTCCTGAAGCGTTCCCCTCTTGGATGAGGGGTGAGGAAAAACCGCTTTATGATTACTCTGAGATTCAGGGCGCTCCGTCGGTGCCGACGAAACTGAGCCAATTGGAGAATGATGCGGAATTCGTTACGAAAAAGGATCTCTCTTCCATGTCGAATGTCGGATCGTCTTCCTCTTCACTGGTTATCTCTTCTTCCGACACGGCTGCGTGGAACGCTACGGTGAAAAGTGTGGCGACGTTGAATCTTCTTCTTTCTGATTTTGAAGAGACCGACCCTTCGTTTAAATCTTCTGTGGCGGCTGGTATTAGCTCGGCTGATACGGCTGCGTGGAACGCTAAACTGAGTGCTTTTGAGGAGCGTGAACCTGCGTTTAATAAATCCGTGGCGGCGGGCATCAGTGCGGCTGATACGGCTGCGTGGAACGCTAAACTGAGCGGCTTTACGGAGAGCGACCCTTCATTCAAATCTTCTGTGGCGGCTGGCATTAGCTCGGCTGATACGGCTGCGTGGAATGCTAAACTGAGCAGTTTTACGGAGACGGACCCTGCCTTCAGAAATTCGGCTGCGGCGAATATTAAGTCTTCCGATATCGCTTCATGGAATGCTAAGTTGAGTGGTTATACCGAGAGTGACCCGATTTATAAAAATTCTGTGGCTGCGGGTATTTCCGCAAGTGATGTGGCTTCGTGGAACGCTACGGTGACGAGCGTGGCTTCGTGGAACGAGCTGTTAGCTAATTTTGAGGAGACGGATCCTAAGTTTGCCGCTTCGGCTGCGGCGAATATTAAATCTTCTGATATCGCTTCATGGAATGCTAAGTTGAGCAGTTTTACGGAGAGTGACCCTGTTTATAAAAAGTCTGTGGCGGCTGGCATTAGTGCGGCTGATACGGCTTCGTGGAACGCTAAGTTGAGTAGTTATACGGAGACGGACCCTGCTTTCAAGAACTCTGCAGCGGCTGGCATCAAGTCGTCTGATATTGCCTCATGGAACGCTAAATTGAGTAGCTTCACGGAGAGCGACCCTGTTTATAAGAAGTCTGTGGCGGCTGGCATTAAGACGGCTGACACGGCGGCGTGGAATGCGAAACTTTCCGCAGAGAGCGATCCGATGTTCTCCGCTTCTGCTGCGGCTCAGATATCGTCGGCGGATATCGCTAGATGGAATACGAACGCTTCCGGCTCTTCTTCTGCGGAGGAGTTCGATCCGCTCTTCGCCGCTTCGGTAGCCGCTACCATCCAGTCGTCCGACGTGGCGGCATGGAACGCCAAGGCGGATCTTTCCGATGTGCCTGCCAATGTGAGCGCTTTCACGAACGACGCAGAGTACGTTACGATGTCGCAACTCTCCGCCATCCTCTCTTCTTTGGATTCCTTGTCGCTGGAGAACAAACGGTTGCGTTCGAAGGTGATGTCGATGGAACCGAAGGTGTATGGAACGGTGACTTACCAAAGGGCTTCGACCAATACCTATTCTTTCCCTCTGAATACGTTCAACTATGCGCCTGACATCTACCACGCTTTGCGCGAGGGGGATCGCATAATGTTTATTGTGCGCCACTCCGAAAGAGGATCCGACTATTCTGATACGGGTACGTTGAACGAAAATGGAGTGGCGCTGGCTCAGCAGGTGGGACCACACTTCAAAGGCGGATTGGCGGGCGTGAATGATGCCTTTTACGGTTCCACGAAAGTGACCCGATGCAAGCAGACCAGCTATTATGTGGCGAATACCAGAGGAGATACCGATCCGGCTTCCATCAATGAGGTGCATGCTCCGATTGACCATCTGAATAGTAATTATTTTGGAATCGGGGATGACAATGCCGCTGTCAATTATTATAAAAACAACAAAACGACGGTCGATACGAAAGCGAAGGCGTTGATTAATGAGTTGTGCGAGATGTCGGCAGGTAAGACTTTCGCATGGTTCACATCCCATGACTTTTGCATGTTGCCGATGGTGGATTGGGTTTCCGACCATGCCATCGTTTTCACCGCACCTGCGAATTGGATCAATTATATGTCCGGCGTTGCCGTGATTGTCCATCCAAACGGTTCTTGGGAGGTCTATCCGGTCCGTAATTTGGAGAGCGGTTTTATGTATAGGATTTATTGATTTATAGTTGTAGAGACGTGGTGTGCCACGTCTCTACAATATCATCATCCATGTGCCTTATTTATAGGCGTTATAGTAAATTTCGTGCCTTGTGTGATTTTCAATGTCTTCAAAAACGATAGGTGTTTTGTCTGAATTGAATCTGCTATCTGTCGCGATAGAAAGAAGCTCATCACCGTTATAGTATAAAACGGTGACGTAACAATCTGTGAAGTCTCCATCCGCTTTGAACGCTATCTTGTGGTCGTTGTCCCCGTTAAGCTCGTCTTGGGTGGTTGTTATCTTTACGGGTGTATAAAAGGATTTTGATACTTCTGAGAAGGTGACCTCTATGTCGTCTATACCCTTCGCATCGCTTAAATCTATGTCTGGTGTCCCCCAGTTAACTATCGTTTCGTCTGCGGCTAAACAAGCTTCTCCCCAGTCCAAAACTTTTTTTTCAGTGAATGTTTTATCTCCGCTTTTGAAAACAATGTTGTATGAAAAGGAGATGGTAGCGTTGTTTGGATTGTGGATTTTCATGGTCAGCGTCGGAATGCCTCGTTTGGTATCCATGTTCCAAAAGGTGAGTTCGGGGCTCTTAAATGTGGCGTCGCCATCGTCAATCACTTCGTTTGTTTGGTTGCCCTTGTTTGGGTCGTCTGTGGTCTCGTCATTGTCGTCTCCGCAGCTGAAAAATGACACGGAGATAAGTGCGATTAACATTAGTCTAAATGTTCTCTTCATAATATATTCCTCCTGTTCTTACTGTTATTTATTATATCGGAAAGGTAAGGAAAATTTATGATATCATCTGTCGTGAAAAGAAAATATTGGGTAATATGTTATGTGTGAGCGCTTTTGACGTCTAAACTTGATCGCTAAATGACGGAATTGCGAAAATCTATTATTGAAATATTAGATGGAAGTGTGGACTTTATTGCTATATTTGTAAATGGTTCGGGGTGAATGTCGACGGTTTCGTGGGTTCGTCACCGTGTGCAATCGTAGAATAGTTTACATTTATTGTTTCATGAAAAATATTTGATGTTATGGCAGAGGTAGTCACGTTGTCTTATTTGACGCAGCGTAAGGTTGTGGGTTGGTTGGGCATTTTTTTGCCTGTGATGTGTATAATCGGTGGTTTGATGGTCCACGATCGTCCTGCGGAGTGGTGGTATAGCATGAGTGCGACTTACCATTTGACGCCTGTGCTGACGATGATGCTGAGTTGTACGGCTATCTTCTTGATGACCTACCACGGATATGATAAAGGTGACCGTTGGCTTAATTTCGCATCGGGTATCTGTGCTTTGGGGGTGATTTTCTTCCCTTGCAACACGAGTTTCTTGGATCAGGAGAAACTGATCGGCTTCTTCCAGATTGAACCGGCGACTAGCCAGATTTTGCACACGATTTTCGCAGCCACGCTTTTCACACTTTTCAGCTTGAATATCTTGCTGCAGTTCACGAAGGGTAACAGTAAAAAGAAGAATCTGATTTTCCGTATTTGTGGCTGGGGTATGATCGTTTGCTTGCTTTGCTTCCTCTTGACAAAGGTGTTTCATCTCTTGCCGGGGTATTCGACGATGATTTTCGAGTCGATTCTGCAGATTCTCTTTGGAACGGCTTGGTTGGTGAAGGGTAAGTTGATTGATATTGAGGACTAGGGAGGTGAGAATTAAGAATTAAGAATTAAGAGGTAAGAATTAAGAAGTGTTTCTTTATAGTATAGGAAATGGCATGTCTGCTTGGCGGATGTGCCATTTTTGTTGGCGGATTTGTTATGTTTAAATGTTTGTCGGGTCCGCTAATCAAACAACGAGAGTTAAATCGGAGGCTCTTTTCTCACGAACCCCGTAGGGGTTCCATATCGATAGAATAACGGATTGGTATCCCCCATCAAACAACCCCGCAGGGGTTGCACATAACATTGAATGCGATTATTGTGTATTACAATTATGTAATATATTTTTCGCAAAAAGTTTAAGCCCATAAAAAGTTTAGCGGACAGTAATATTAAATATTATGGATTTGTCTGTAACTAGACGAATAGGTTGTTCCATACATGCTGGATGCGCATGGCGATGTTGAACGCCAACATGGGTGGCACGGCGTTGCCGATAACTTTGTAGGCGCCGCTCGGACTCAGACTGAAATTCTTTTTCTCTTCTGGCTTGATGACGAATTCGTAGTCGATCGGGAAGGTTTGAATCAATGCGCATTCTCTTGGTGTGAGGCGTCGTTCCGCTTTCCCCGCCTTCAGTTCGTCTATGTGTTTGCCTCCGTGTTCTGCGGATAGACGCCTATATTCGATGTTGCCGTGGTGCTCCGATCGAATGGTGGGACCAATCTTCCCTAAATCGATTTCGCTTTGCCCTTGGCAATGCGGCCCCATGTATTTTGCTCCCGAATAGTACATCTGCGACAGGTCTGATGATTGGTCGGGCTCTTCCAAATCTTTGAATATGTCGTTGAGCGTGACGAATGGTAGAAGTCCGTCGCCCTCAATCGTGCAGGTGTGTGTCGGCTGCGGATAGGGGTTGTACTCTTCCGGTATCTCCTCCGACTCCAATGCACGCAACGCTTCCGGCTTTAATGCGTCACGTCTGATTCCTATGAAAATTACCCTTTCGCGTGACTCGGGTACCCCATAATTGCCGGCATGGAGCACGCGTGGGGGGAGAACGATATATCCGTTTCCTCCTGCTTTCGCAAAGTCTTTTTGGATGATTTCTTTGGCGTCGCCGAGGCTGATGAGCCCCTTTACGTTTTCTGCGACGAATATTTTAGGTTGTGTGATTTCTATGACTTCCTTCATCCACATGTAGAGTTGTCCTCTGCTCTCTTCCTTGGGTATTCCTGCGTCTATGCGCTTGGTCCCGTTGTGGGAAGTCTCCGAGTCGAATCCTTTCCTTTTGCCCGCCACGCTGAAGTCTTGGCAGGGGAACCCGCCCGTCACCACGTCTATGTTATCGGGAAAAACTTTCGTTCCCGAACGGTGGAGCTTGACCAAATCGACGATGCTTTCGCTGTGGAATGTATCGGATCCGTGTCCGTAGCGTTTCATGTGATGGAGCCATGCGGTCTTCGCCTCCTTGAGGATGTCGTTGGCGAACACGGTTTTGAAACGTGTCTTGACTACCTTGACATGGTTCTTGTCTATCTTTTCGGCCACATGACCTGATTCTGGATCTACGGATTTTATGTGTGCTATGAAATCGCCTTCAAAGCCCAAATCCATACCTCCGCACCCTGAAAATAGGGACAGGACGTTTAAGTCTCCTTGTTTTCTTGCCATGTGATCGTTCGTTCTTTTATGGTTCAAAGGTACGAATTTTTTTCTATGATATGGTCTAATTTATTGTTTCGTGTTTTCCTTCTTTTTTTGTGCATATCACGAATTTTCATACCTTTGCGCCCGTAGTCGTCCCGCGGGCGTAAGCATCCGTGGAGTGATGTGTAGAAAATGATAAACCTTGTTGAGGCTAAGTAAGGGTTTCCCTTGCGATGGGAAGTATAGGTCGTTCGACGAGTGGTGTTATCGAATATTTAAATGTCTTGAAAAACAAATGACGGAGTTTATAAAGAAGTTGCGTGAGACCGTTTCGCGTCAGACAAAGGTGTTTGTGGCGTGGTGCGGAAAAACGTGGGCTTGGCTAAAGGCTGAATCCATTGAGAAATGGAACGCTCTAAAATTATATTTGGAGAAGAAGGATATCCCGCAAAAGACGAAAAACTTGCGTGATAATGCTACTCGTTTAGGTGAGAAGACGCGCGAGAAAACTCTGGAGAAGACGCAGAAACTGCGTGAGGACGCTACTCGCTTGGGTGCGAAGGCACAGGAGAAATCCAAGGAGACTTTGTCTACCCTGAAGGAGAAGTCTGCCGAGGCTGAGGCGTCTGCTAAGAAATACATGGAGGAGAAGAACATTCCCGAAAAGATTGAGAGAATGAGGGGTAGGGGCGAGAAAGGATTGAATCTGCTCTTCAAAAAGGGAAAGCAAGCGTGGGCTTGGTTCCTTGTGAAACTCTATGATTTGGGTGAACTCTTGAAAAAATTCTATAACGAGAAGATTACCAAAACTATACCGAGCGACGAGATATCCTCTGAGGCTACGATGAAGGCGCAACGCCTTTTTTCTAACAATCCGTCTGCGGAAAACGTTGAATCTGAGGATGATAAACCTGTTTCAGAGGAACCTGCCAACGTCCAAGAGGAACCTTCTGCGGAGGAGAAAACTGAGGAGTCGCAGATTCCCCAAGAAGAAGCTTCTTGTCATGAGCGTGTCGCCGAAGAGCCTACGTGCCGTTCCGAGGAGGTGATTCCGGAACAGGAACCGGAGCCTGAAAAGGAGGAGGAGTCGCCTGTCGCTCCAATCATTGAGAATGAAGAAGGGAAAATAGAGGAGCCCCCTGTGGAGGAGCCTCTCCCTGAGGAGAGTGTCTCGAAGGAGCCGCCTTCTCCGAATCCGCCTACACCACCTAAGAAGAAACCTAAGTCGGAAAAGAAACATTGGTCGTGGAAGAAACGGATTTTGATGGGATGCTTGTGCTGCATCTTGGCTTTCCCTCCGTTGTTCGCTCTCTTCTGCCTATGTGTGGATAACAACACGATGGGTTTGTTCGGCTCCTCTCCGAGCTTGGACCAGCTGAAGAATCCTATTCAGATGGAGGCGTCTGAGATTTATAGTGAGGATAATGACCTAATCGGTAAATTCTTCGTGGAGAACCGCTCTTCGGTCACTTATGAGGAGATGTCGCCCGAACTGATCAACACTCTTATCTATACGGAGGACCAACGCTTCTATGAGCATAACGGTATCGATTACCATGGCATGTTCTCTGCTATCAAGGACGCTTTGCGTGGCCACGCCCGCGGCGCCAGCACCATCACGCAACAGCTGGTGAAGAACCTCTTCAAGATGCGCTCCGAATATACGAAGGGGGCTCTATGCAAGGTGCCTGGCATTAAGACATTAATCATCAAAATCAAAGAGTGCATCGGAGCGGTGAGGGTAGAGAAACATTACACTAAACAGGAGATTCTCACGATGTACCTTAATACGGTGACTTTCGGCAACAACACATTCGGTATCAAGTCGGCGGCGAAGACTTACTTCAATACGACTCCCGACAAGCTCACTTACGAGCAGGCTGCTTGTATCATCGGTATCTTGAAGGCTAACACGTATTATAATCCGATTAAGAACCCGCAGAATAATAGGACGAGAAGAAACTTGATTCTTCATTTGCTGGCTGATGGTGGCAAGTTGACGATTCCTCAGTGCGACTCTTTGTGCGCCTTGGATTTGGGCCTGAATGTCTACAAGGAGGATATCCTCAGCGGTTATGCGCACTATTTCCGTGAGGCGGTCTATAATGAGTTGCAGGAGTGGTGCGAGGAGAACAATGTCAACCTCTATCATGACGGTCTGAAGATCTATACGACGATTAATTCCAGAATGCAGCATTATGCGGAGGCTACCGTTTCGAAACAGATGGGTGAGCTGCAGAAACAGTTTAATAAACATTGGGGCAAGGAGAATCCTTGGCGTGACCAAAAGCAGCATGAAATCAAGGGATTCATCGATGATATGTTGAAGAAGACTTCCGCCTATAAGAATTCTTACAAACGTAATAAGGGCGATGAGGCTCTTGTCCGCCAAGATATGAACGAACCGCATAAGATGCGCATCTTCGACTATCGCCGCGGAATCACCGATACGGTGATGAGCACCCGCGACTCTTTGGCGCACATTCTGAAATTCTTGCATTGCGGCTTCATCTCCATGGATCCGCACACGGGCGCTGTGAAGGCTTGGGTGGGCGACGTCGATTTCTATTATTGGCAGTATGACAAGGTGACGGCGAAACGTCAACCTGGCTCCACGTTCAAACTCTTCGTCTATACCGAGGCGTTGCGCCAGGGTATGTGCAGTTGCGATACGAGGGTGGATAGCGCCGTCTCTTGGATGACTGAGGAGGATGGCGAGATGAAGCTTTGGACGCCTTCTAACGCAAGCGGTGTATTCTCTAATGAGCCGATGACCTTGAAGAGCGCTTTGGCCCGCTCTGTGAATAGTGTGGCTGTGCAGGTGGCTAAACAGGTGACGCCTGAGAAAATCGTGGCGACGGCGCACCGCATGGGTATCGAGAGTCCTGTCCGTCCGATCCCTTCTATTTGCTTGGGTACGGAGGATGTCTCGTTGATCGAATTGGCGACGGCCTATTCCGTCATCGCGGATGGTGGTATGTTGCATAAACCTATTCTGGTGAGCCGTATCGAGGATAAGAATGGTAAGGTGATCTATAAGTCGAAGGTACGGAGCGACCGCGCTCTTGATTATGAGACGGCTTTTTTGATGCGCGATATGCTGCAGGAGGGCTTGCGTGATCCTCGTGGTACTTCTCAGGGCTTGTATAAGTATAAAATCCATGGTGCGACGGATTTCGGAGGGAAAACGGGTACTTCGGCTAACTATTCCGACGCTTGGTATATGAATATCACACCGAACCTTGTCACCGGCGCTTGGGTGGGCGGTGAGTACCGTAGTATTCATTTCAGGAATGGAGACCTCGGTCAGGGTAGCCGCGCCGCTTTGCCTATCGTGGGCGCTTATTTGGAACGTGTGCTCAACGATAAGAAACTGGCTCCTCTTTACCGCGCGAGATTCGGCGCTCCGAAGTCTAAGATATCGAAGGAGTATAATTGTAAACCTATCGAACAGCTTGAATCGGATACGACCGATTCCGCAATGAAGAGTTTCTTCAAACGGTTGTTCGGAAGGGACGATGAGGAGATGATGTCGTCTGATAGTACCCAAGTGGCACCAAAGTCCCGTAAGGAGCTTCGCCGTGAGCGCCGTGAGCGCCGCAGGGAGGAGAGACGCCGCCGTTGGTGATGCGTCTCCCTTGTAGACCAGTTGTTTCTGTTTTTTATGACTAATAATATCAATATCGACATAGAGGAGGCGAAGCGTTTGCCAGCTTTCGCCATCGCCGATGAGGTGAATGAACGCTTACGGACGAAAAACTGCCTGATTGTCACGGCGGCGCCCGGAGCGGGTAAATCTACGCTGTTGCCTTTGACGATTCTCTCTGCCCTTCCTCAGAATGGTAGGATTCTCATGCTGGAGCCTCGCCGCTTGGCTGCGAAACAGATTGCGGAACGTATGGCGGAGCTGCTGCATGAGCGTATGATACATCAGCGTTCCGAGCCCTTTTTCACCTGTTGACTGCTTGGGCAGGCAGAAATCATATACGGTATCCGAGAGGG
>CALCUH010000153.1 GCA_937907165.1 uncultured Bacteroidales bacterium
TTTCCACGTAAGAGAAGAAGTCTGTCAGCCCTTGTTCCCTCGTGTAGGTTTTCAGATCCACGCCATAGACGCCTCTGTTAGCGCTTGGTCCGATAGGGAAGCGCACGTAATCGAACTGGATTTCGTCAAATCCGTCCAGACTGGCTTGCTCCGCCAATCCGCAGATATATTCCCAAACGCCTTTCTTGAACGGGTTTACCCAAGGGTTCCCTTTGCCGTCGGTGACAGGTGTGCTGTCTGGCTCACAAAGTGCGAGGTCTGGTCTTTTCCTTGCGAGGATAGGGTCTTTGAAGCAGACGATTCGTCCGATCACGTATATGCCCTTTTCGTGCAGCTCCTTCAGCAGTCCTGGCATGTCTTTGACGTAGCGCACGCAAGCTCCGATTTCTTCCGCTTGCGGGTAGTTTATCTTGTAGGTGACGTTACCGCCGTCGTTCTTGATGTCCAGCACGATCGCATTCATCTCTGTGCTTTCGACCAGCTCCACCAAGCCTTTCATGTGTTTGGTTCCCGCCATCGCTCCTGTGATGTAAATGCCCCTAACCTTGATGGGCGGCACTAATAGTTTGCAACCGTCAGGGGAGCCTCCTCTGCTTTGGATAAGGATGGAGTCTTTCGAAAAAGGTATTTTTTCAATAATTTTTTTGACGATGGTGTCTTTCGCCGAGGTCGAGTCTGCTTGGATGGAATCGCTCAGTTTTTTCGCTGTGACGCTATCTTCTGTGATGACGCTTAGTGAATCGTTCGCTGGGGTGGTAGATGGATGGTTGGTATTGCCGCATCCGCTTAGTCCCAATGCTGCTATAATAAGCAGTGTGTGGGTATATTTTGACAATTTATTCATGACTTTTTTGTGGAATTTTTGCGCTTGTTCCGTTTGTGATAATTGTATCTTTTTCGTTCTTTTTTTTGTTCAATTTCTATGCGAATTTAATGATTATCTTGTAATCATGTATGTGCGTAGAGACTCTTTTTTAACAATATTTATTGGGGCTTGATACTCTTTGTGTTAAGGGAAAATGAGCCGGTCCGTCGGCTGTTTCGCGCATGTGCTGGTAAGGCATAGATTGCCTCAATATGGGATGTGCTATTTTGAATTGAAAAGGAGAACGCACCGCATTTTTGAGACGATAAATTTTATTAACTTCGCGCTTCGAATCGAAGGTTTTTATACTATTTTTTTATGATAATAGATTTTCATGCGCATATATATCCTGCGAAAATAGCTGAGAAGGCGAGCAACACGATAGGTGAGTTTTACGGTATATCTATGAAGTATAACGGAAGCCCTGAGAATTTGTTGGCGAGCGGACGTCGCATCGGGGTGGATTATTATATCGTGCATTCCACCGCCACGGCTCCCCATCAGGTGGAGTCCATCAATAATTACATCATCGGTGAGGTGAACGAACATCCTGAATTCATCGGGTTCGGAACGATTCATCCCGAGTATGAGAATTATGAGAATGAACTTATCCGTATCTATTCCGCAGGCTTGAAGGGAATTAAGTTACATCCTGACTTCCAGAAGTTCCCGATAGACGAGCGTGAGATGGATGATATCTATGAGGTGATTGCGGGGTTGGGTATGCCGGTATTGGTTCATGCGGGTGATTTTAGGTATGATTATTCGGGTCCGAAACGTATTGCCCATGTCTTGGAGAAACATCCTACTTTGAAATTGGTGGCCGCTCATTTCGGAGGTTACACGCAATGGGAGGAGTCTGATGAGTATTTGGTGGGAAAGAATGTTTGGTTCGATACTTCCAGCTCGTTGTGGAAGTTGGATCCTGAACGCGCGGTGAAAATGATCCATGCGCATGGGGTGGAGAAGATGTTGTTCGGTGTCGATTATCCGATGTGGGACCATCAGGAGGAGTTGGAGCGCTTCAATCGTTTGGCTTTGACGCCTGAGGAACGTGAGGCGATTCTTTCGGGCAACGCGCGTAAGTTGTTAGGTATTTAATTTAAGATATAATATTCTGTTGCGACACCTTGTACACTTCTTTGTACAGGGTGTTTTTTATTGCCTGAAAATCTTTGGGCGAGATTTCTTTGTTGGTGAGGATTTTCAAGGGAACTTCTGCTCTGCCCTCTCTGTAACTGGGTTGTAGGTAGTCGAAGGGAAGAACCGAAAGTCCATGACGTTCGTAGAAGGATATCCTGCGTCGGGCGGTTGGGGTAGTGGGCGGTTCCGCTTCTAGTACGATGGTTTTGTTGGTGCTTGAAAATAGGGTGAGCGCTTCGCTTCCGATGTGGTGGTTCCGCTTTTGTGTTTCTATGGCGAAGTGCTCCACATAGATGAAGTTGGCAAAGTCCCAATGGGTGAGAATGCCTACGGGTTGTTCGTCTTGCAAGATAATGTCGAAATGGAAGAGGGTGGTGTCTCGCCCGTTAAGTTGCCGGACGTCCGGACGCTCTTCTTCTGGGAAGGAATCCTCCAATACTTTTTCTCCGAAAAGACGGAGTGGATGTGAGACGGGGGCGTGGACGAACGCTATCATGGTTTACCATTGTATGGGTGTTAACCCTTTGGATGCGAGGTAGTCGTTGGCTTGTCTGAAGTGGCCGCAGCCGATGAATCCTCTGTACGCCGAGAGTGGTGATGGATGCACCGCCTTGAGCACAAGGTGTTTGCGTGTGTCGATGACGGCGCCTTTCCTCTGTGCGTAGGAACCCCAGAGCATGAAGACGACGTTGCTTTTTTTGTCGGATATCTCCTTGATGACCCTGTCGGTGAACTCTTCCCATCCTTTGTTCTGATGGGAGCCCGCCATGCCTTCGCGCACGCTTAATGTGGCGTTGAGAAGGAATACGCCTTGGTTCGCCCATCGGGTCAGATTGCCTGATTGGGGAAAGGGTATTTGCAGGTCTCTCTCTATTTCTTTGAAGATGTTGACGAGCGATGGGGGAAATTGTACACCGTCGTTCACGGAGAAGCATAGTCCGTGGGCTTGACCGTATCCATGGTATGGGTCTTGACCGATGATGACCACCTTCACCTGGTCGAACGGACATAGATTGAACGCATTGAAGATGAGTGGAGCGGGCGGGTAGCATCTGGTGCTTTGGTACTCTTTCTTCACGAAACTGGTGAGTAGGGAGAAGTAGGGCTTCTCGAATTCGTCCGCTAATATCTCTTTCCAAGAGGGTTCAATCTTTACATCCATAATCTGTTTTTATTTCGAATGTCTATTTGTATGTTTCTCGCAAAATTAATTAATTATAAAATATTCTTTCTTCTTACAAGGCAATCTTTGTTATTGGTCTATCTTATCAACGTGAAGTGCCCCGTGAAGAATCGGTCTATTTCCCTCACTTCTATCTGGTACCAATAGTCGGTTGAAGGCATATCGTGTCCGTTATAGGTTCCGTCCCAACCTGTCTCGTCGTTGTAATCCATGATCTCGAAGAGTTTCTTTCCCCAGCGGTCATAAATGGAAACGGTTGCCTTCGGATAAAGTTCGATGTTCTCCACGTGCCACCTTCTATCCGTTCCGTCGCCCCTGATGAGGTATTCGTCAGGTATGATGGTGATGAAGTTGAATGTGTCTACGCTGATCGTGTCCTCTTTGAATTTGACAATGATGGTGATATCTTCACAATACTCGCTGGTTTGTGAATACTGATGGTATTCGCCTTCCTCCTTGTAACGCTTTCCGTTGAGACGAGCCACATCGCCTTGCTTGATGAGGAATTTTTGCGTGGTCGCATGGAGAGGAAGTACGTTCAGGTTCAATGTGACGACACTGTCGCAACCCGATACGGGTGAGAAGTTGAGGGTGTGGGAGGATAATCCCGCCGCCTCGTTTTGAAGGTTAAACCCGTTCTTCCCATAAGTTTCCCCTTCACAGATGGTATCGGAAAGCGTATCCTTGTAAGAAGCCAGTTCTGTTAGGATTAAGGTGATTATGCTGTCGCATCCGTTTATGCTTTTCAGGTCTAAATGGTATGTGCCTCCATGGTTCTCATTGAATCCATGTTGGTCGTAGGTCTCTCCTGCGCAGATTTGGGCTTCGATTGTATCCGTAAAGGTTGGCAGCACTTCCAGTACAAGTGTCACGAGGCTGTCGCTACCGTTCGAAGCGGTTAGCGTTTGGGTATGTTCGCCAGCCGAGGCTTCGTCGAACCCGAAGTTGGTGAAGCGCTCTCCTTGGCAGATAGAGGCGCGAATGGTGTCGGATGTGCCTTTCAGGACAGAAAGTTTAAGGGTCATGACGCTATCGCAGCCCGCATCGGATTTTAGGGAATCCGTAAAGACTCCTTCTGTTGAATAATCCTTCCCTCCGAATGTATATTTATCACCGTTCAGGATGGTGGCTTTGATTGTGTCGCTGTAGGTCGGAAGTACTTCCAGCACAAGTGTCACGAGGCTGTCGCTACCGTTCGAAGCGGTTAACGTTTGGGTATATTCACCCGTCGTTGATTCGTCGAAACCGAAGTTGATGAACCGCTCGCCTTCGCAAATAAAGGCGAGAATGGTATCTGAAGACCCTTTTAGAATGGTGAGTTGGAGCGTCGTGATGCTGTCGCAGCCCGCATCGGTTTTTAGGGAGTCTGTAAAGGTGCCATCTTCTGTATAATCTTTCCCGTTGAATTCATATTTGTCGCCTTCCAAGATGGATACTTTTGTCGTGTCGTTGAATACAGGCAGTACCTTTAGGTCTAATGTGACAAGGCTGTCACCTCCGTAAATGTTCGTGAACGTGTGGGTATATTTGCCAGTTGAAGACTCGTCGAATCCGAAGTCTGTGAATTGTTCGCCCTGACAGACGGAAGCGTGGATGGTGTCGTACGAATTGTAATAAACGAAAAGATTGAGCGCCACCGTACTGTCGCAATCTCCCTTCCTTTTCAGATGAAGCGTGTCTTGGTTGTCTCCTAAAACCGGGGATGAAATGTTGAATCCGTTTTTCTGATAGGCGGATCCTAAGAGGATTGTGTCTGTCAATGCGATGGTTGTGTCTTCGCATACGCTGCAATCCTTTATTCTGATTTCGGCGAAGTCGGAGGCGGAGTTACACTTGCTGATTAGTTCGCTGGCGCCGTCTCCGCTTACCCATACTCTATAGTAACCCTCTTCTGCGGGACCGATGTTGGTAAGTTCTAAGGTGGTGCCGGATCCGACGGCGGTCCAATCGCTCGGTTCGTATGAGGCCGTGTCGCTTTTGAACCAGGTGAGTGTGACGGGTTCAGCATAGGTTCCGTCGTTCTTGAAATCGGCGGTAAGTGTGTAATCGCTTCCGGGACATAAACTATCAGGCGATTCCACCGTCACGGGTGGATTGCATAGGCGCACTTCTATATCGTCCAAACAGAAATCGTTCCCGTATTTGTCGGCGCTGTTGTTGACGATTTTATAGACGACGGCGGTCTGACCTGCGGGAACAACATATTTCAATCCGAATTGTTCCCAAAAGCCTTTGTGGTTTATTATTTCAATGTTAGAACTGGCTAAAGTGTTTCCGTCAAGGTCTTCCACAATCAGTTTGAGGTTTGCGTTTTTTTGGAGCGCTCCGGTCACTCGGGTGGAACTCATACCCCACATGGATAGAAAAAGTTCGGAATTTTCGCAGAGTCCGGAAATCTCTGTTTGATAGAAAATACCGCTGGTGCTGGAACCGTCCACTTGCATGAAATAGCCTTTGTCCGAATCGTCCGGATAGGTGTGGTCGTATATGTGTTGGTACCATACGTTTTGACTGACACCCACTTTCCGAATGCTATATTTCCCCTTCCCATCAGAATCTCTAGGATCTTCGCCGAATGCGTATGAACATTGTGGAATAGGTTCAGTCTTGATGTCGGGGTCGGATGTCTTATTGCCTCCGAAATCCTCTTTGAAGAGGATGGTTCCGTTTGGGCAGGATTCTATGCCGAGGGTGCCGCAGTCCGTCACGACGATTTCGTAGAACTCTGAAAGACTGTTGCAGATGTTTGGGGCTGAGGATTGTCCGAATCCGGTGACCATCACCTTGTAGAAACCTGCGTCTTCCGGGGTGACATGGGGCATACTCAATGTTTGTCCCGAGTAAATCTTAACCCAGTCGTTTATGTTGTAACTATTGGTTGCGCATTTGAACCATGTGTATACGAGGGGAGGGGTGAGATGGTCCGCATTGCTTATATTGGCTGTTAGCGTCTCTTCCACGCCTCGGCAGATAGGTGAGCCTTTTTCTGCCGTAATGGTGGGCTGCGGAACGCAAGAGTGGATTTCAATATCGTCTATGCAGAAATCGTTCCCTGAAAAATCATCAGGGTCGGCGGGTTGCACCGCATTGTTGATGATGCGGTATTTAACCGCATTGCAGCCGGCCGGAATTGTGACGGAGAAGCCGAATTGTTCCCATCCCCCATTTTTCTGATTCTCTATTTCTATGTCATGATGGTCTATTTCAGTTCCTGTTGCCGCATCTTCGACGATGAGCCGCAGTGTGGCGTTACTATCTCCATATCTGCTTGTCGAACTGGTTCCGTAAAGGGAGAAGTAGAGTTCCGCGCCTTCGCAAATGTTCTGGAGGGTTGTCTCGTAGAATTGGCATGGGAATCCGGAAGCGTCAATTTGCATGAAATATCCTTTGGTCGGATCTCCAGAATTGGTGTGGTCGCTAATGTTGCTGTACCAAGCGCTGTGTCCGGAGAATGCCACTTTACGAATGGAGTATTTCCCTATTTTCGCATAGTCCACGACGTTGTCGTCGTAATTGTAACCTTCGCATTCAGGTATGGCGCTTCCTCTTGAAGCGGGATCTTCCGTATTGTTTCCTCCGAAATCTTCGCGGAAGATGATGGAGCCGTCCGGGCAGCCGCTATCTGCCGCTTGCGAACTGATGTTGCTCGCAACCAGTGAGAGGAGGAGGAAAAAATAATATAGATGGATGTTTTTCTCCGCTCTTTCTTGCCCGTTATTATGCTTGAGTATGCTCATATCTGTCTCCCTTGAAAATCCCTATCAATATACAAAAATAAAAAAAAATGTGAGAAAAACTATTCATAAAATATTGGCATGTGGTCTGAAACTTTTCCGGAAAGTTTTTTTCTTAATCAAGCACTATTGCTATATTCGGAAAGATGTGTGTTAAATGGATCTTATATTTTTTGTGTGACATTAAAAAATAGTAGAATTATGAATTATTTAGGGCAAAAGGGGAATGGCTCGTTCGAAAGAAGGGCGTTCCTAATCAAAATGTGTTTAGTGATTGCAGCGTGAGCGAGTATGTCGCAGAATATTTTTTCGCAGAGTGATTCGGTTCGACCGTTAGGAGAAGGGAAGGTCATATACAAGACCACATATGCTCCAAGTGGTAAAATGGTTTCTTTGGAGGAGTATATTCCGGAGGGGAGAGCGTTCTTCCGCTACGAAATGACCGAGAATGCTAAGCACATGTATGTGATAGGATTTCAGAATATTGGTACGATGTTTTCAAAATGTTTCCGTCGAATGTAGTCGCAAATGGCGAGAAGATAAGTATCAGTACTGGGTATCGGGCCGCACGTGACGAATACGGGGGACAAACTGATATGAAGGTTTATGAGTACGTTTATCAGAACGGATATCTTCATAGTGCCGTTGAGGAGCAGATTACGGGGAGTCGGCATTATGGAATCCGAGATGGAAATGAATATAAGTATGATGAGAAAGGCAATCCTATAGAGGATGTCATGTTGTCACAAGAGAAATTGGCTATGTCGTATAGTATGAAAAATAATTATGACGGGGAAGACCGGCTTGTCACCGTAGACAATTATACGTTTGGAAGCTTTGAATGTAGGGAAACCTATAGTTACGATTCGATGGGACGTGTGGATTCTGTTTATTGGACTTTGGCTGGAGAAGAGCCGTATCTTCGTACGGTTTATCTTTATGATGAATAGAAGATAAAGGAAGCGTTGGAAATATGGAAGAATAGAAACGCTCCTACTTTGTTGAGAGAGGACCAATCTCTCCGCACGTCACTCTACACGGTAGGCAAGGCTATTTGTATTGATGGTCTCGGTTCCGACGAGACGGTGCGGGTTTACGATCTTGACGGGTCGCTGGTTGGATGTGTAACCGGCGATTATGTAAGGATTCCTGTCGCCACTTCCGGTGTCTATGTTGTCATGTCTGGTAAGACGAGCGTAAGGGTTTTGGTTAAGTAATATTTGTAAGCCATATAGGGAAGGGGGAAGATGGAATTCCGTATCTTCCTCCTTTTTTGTGTTCTCCTCATTATGAAAGTCAATCCGTTTTTTATATGGGTATTTCTCTTTAATGTCCGGTTGGGTACGGTAAGATCCGGTAATCCAAGCGAACATCGAAGATACTATGCAAAAAGAGCGCCTCGGAGAAATCCGAAGCGCTCTTGCCTTATTTTATGAGGATCTTTTTAGAAAAGGATCCCTTGTTTTGATCTGATTCTGCACAAAGTCTCTTGTGTCACACCGATGAAGGAAGAGATGTTGATGGAGCTGATGCGTGCGGTGAGTCCCGGCATTCTGTTCTCCAAACTGAGGTATTTCTCTTCTGCCGAGTCGTGGAGGAGCGAATCCAGACGGTCGTTGGACATTGTGATGCCGTATTGGAGAATCTTGCGGTAGATGTGGTCGATTCTTTTGTCTTTGTCGCACAATTCCATGAATTTCTTCTTGTCGAATTTCGCGATGACGGATGGTTCCAACGCCTCGATGGTCACCTCGGCAGGTTTGTCTGTGAGGAAACTCTCCACGTCGAAGAATCCGCAACCTTCGCAGGCGAAGAAGTCGGAAACCAACTTGTCGCCCAAGTAATGGTATATCTGCACCATCCCTTTCAGTACGAATCCGAGGTAGTCGTTCTGCTCACCCGGATTTAGGATGATGGCGTGTTTTTTCACTTTGTCGATGGTCGCGATTTGGAAAAGTTCCGACAAAATCTCGTCGTTCAGGTCTACCGGACCTAAAAAACGTTGCATTTCGTCCGCAACCAGTTTCTTGTTAATAATAATCCTTTTCATAATCTTTTGTTTTTTTTCTCCTTGTTTTTTTATTTCATCTTTGTCTTAATTCTACTAAGCGTCTCCGGGGTGATACCCAAATAAGAGGCTATGTAGATAGAGGGAACCCTTAAAACAAGATTCGGTTTCTCAGTAAGCAATGTCTCGTAGCGCTCTTTCGCTGATTTGAAGATGGTATCCTTGATTCTCTTCTTTTTCAGAATAAGGATATCTTCCATTAACTTTCTGAAGAACAACTTGATCTCGTTGTTGTTTTCACATATATCCTCACACTCTAGTAGAGGAAATAGGTAAAGGGTCGTTGGCTCAAGCATTTGGATGAAATGCCGGCTCGGCGCTTGGTTGAAGAAGCTGTCGTAATCGAGGAATCCGTCTCCGTCGCATGCGAGCTGCTCGGTGATTTCCTCCTCTTGCCTCAGGTAGTACATGCGTACCAATCCGTCAGCCACGTAGCCCCAATATTTGCAGACATCTCCTTCTATCTGCAGATACTCTCCTTTGTTGAGGCGGACGATTCTGACCTTCTCCTTCAACATGTCTCTTGACTCCGCGGATAACCCCGCGTCCTGACTTCCTACGTACAATCTTTTTAGGAAGTCTTGGAAAAAACTTTTTTCAATAATACTATCCATACCATTATAAGTTTTCATTTTTCATGGCAAAAATAGTATATGAAAATTGATTTCGCAAACTCGTAATTTTAACTTTTGCTCACATTTGGGCTCGTTTTGCCCCATCATTACTCAATTTTGCCTATAATGATAAAGAAAATATTTGAATTTTTGAAATATATTTATGGATTATTTTATGTAAAAAATGTTATTTTTAGTCAAATTTGCATATTGATATGATAAATGTAGGTCTACTGAACTTAATATAATATTGTGGGATAATGATGTTAGATGTTTTTTGCATCCGTTTTCCCCTACAAATCATTCAAGTCTCGTTTCTATTTTTAAAGAGAAGAATATATCTTGACAGATATCAAAACATATTCTTCTCTCCTTTATCTTTTAAAATAGGTTCTCTTGTTTAGCTTTTATTCTGCAAAGCGTCTCTTGCGTCACGCCTATGTAGGAGGCGATGTTGATGGAGCTGATGCGGGAGGTGAGTCCCGGAATGCGTTTCTCCAAGTTGATGTATTTTTCCTCCGCCGTGTCGTGCAGGATGGAGTTCAGACGATCGTTGGTCGTCATGATGGCGTAGCGTAGCACTCTTTTGTAGATGAGGTCTATGTCTTTGTCCACCTCTCCTTGTTCGAGGAGTTTCTTCCTGTCGAACTTGGCGATTACCGTAGGCTCCAACGCCTCGAAGTAGCAGTTCGCCGGCGTTCCCAAGAGGAAACTGTTGATGTCGAAGAATCCGCAGCCTTCTGCCGCGAAGAAATCTGACACCAGTTTGTTCCTGTGGTAATGGTATATCTGGATCATTCCCTTCAGCACGACGCCCATATAGTCGTTCACCTCTCCCGGTTTGAGGAAAAGGTCATGCTTTTTTATCTTCTCTATGGTCGATATGCGTAGGAGTTTCGCCAACGTCTCTTCGCCGAAGTCGATCGGACCGATATAACGTTGGATCTCGCTCGCTACCAGATTCTTATTGATGATGATTCTTTTCATGCGCTTATATGGAAATTCTTTATTTCTTTTTTGACTTGATTCTGCTGAGCGTCTCAGGCGTGATGCCCAAATAGGAGGCGATGATGTTGGACGGCGCCCTTAACACGAGGTTGGGTTTCTCCGCCAACAAGGTCTCGTAACGTTCTTTTGCCGACTGGAAGATGGAGTCCAATGTCCTTTTCTTCTTCATGAGAAGAATCATCTCCGTCAGATAGCGGAAGAACCTCCTGATTTCAGGGTTTTGCATGATCACCTCGCCGTACTCCATTCTTCTGAATAGGTAGAGGGTGGTCGGCTCGAGCATCTGTATGAAACGGTCGCTCGGTGTTTGTTTGAAGAAGCTCTCGCAGTCGAAGAATCCGTCGCCGTCGATAGCCAATTGCTCTGTGATTTCTTCCCCGTTGTGCATGTAGTATACACGCACTAATCCACTGCTCACGTACCCCCAATACTTGCTGATGTCGCCTTCGATCTGAAGGAATTCGCCTTTGTCCAATTTCAAAATGTGGGATTTCGCGATCAATATCTCCTTTGATTCAGGAGAGAGACCGTTGTCGAAATCTTCACCGAATGTCTTTTTCACAAAGTCGTTAAAAATACTCTTTTCAACACTCTCCATAGCTTGAAAGTATATTACACATTAGTCAATTTCATGCAAAAGTAAATATTTATACGGTAATATACCAATTCCGAAACCGTCAAATCATCTAATTTTGATAATTTTTGTCAGATTTTTTTTAATATAAAAATGCTTATTGTCTATGTTTGAACGGAAAATTGACGGTTTTTGTGGTGAAAGATAATCTATAGCATTGATTTATATAAATTATTGTGTGATTGAAATAAACTTTGCTATTTTTTTGATAAAAACATTATTCTCCTATGTTTTGGGGATGTTATTCGTAGTATTCGGTTTCGATTTTCCCCTCGAACGGCTCGTCTTGGGGTCTTAAGATGAGGATCTCTTTCCCGTCGTAGGAGACCTCCCTTTCGCCCTTGAGCTTGCCGAATCTGTTGTAGACGTATTGGGTGGACGGACGTTTTTTTCGGTAGACAATGTGTGTCTCCTCTTCGAGGAATCCGTTCCGGTAGAAGAAGGTGGCGGTGATTTTCTTTCCCCTGCGGAATTGGAAGCGTTGGAGTATTTCGTGGTAGCCTTTTGCGTAAGACCAGCTGTGGATTTCCTTCATCTCTCCCTTCTTGCCGTAGGTGATTTGCCACTCCTCTTTCAGGTTGCCGTTGGAGAAGTATCGTTTGATGGAGGTGACTTGTCCGTTCTTGCTTAGTTCGCGGCACTCCTTTATGACGGGCGTGGCGGTGCCCTCTTCCGTCTGGGGATGATAGGCGACGATGCGTTTGATGACGCGTCGCGCGCCTGCCTCTGCTTCGTTCTGCGCTCCGTATGCCACGGCGGCGGATAGGCTGAATAGGCCTAACAATAGGTATTTTACTATGTGTCTCCTCATGGTGCTTCCTTTTTGTTTGCCGAAGATAGGATTTTTTGCGGATATATCCGCATGCTTGGTCTAAATGATTGTGGAACTGAGATGATTGTTTAAGCCTATTCGGTGGGACTATTCTGCTTGACGTGTTCGTGGAACGCCATCGTTGAGTAGAGGCATCGCTTGGATTGTCAAGGTGTGTGTGGGGGATGGTGTGTCGCTCCGGTTTTCCTTGGCACACGGGTCGTTAAAGGCTAATTGTGCCGGATATTTTAGACGGTATGGCCCGTACCTCAAAACCTATAATTGACCCAAAAACCGAAACTCTTGATTCCGATTGTAGGTTCCCATTTCCCCAGATAATCCTTTATAACGCCTAAGAAACCAAGATCCGCCGAGAAATCCCAATGGTCGTTCGCTCTAAAGCGAAATGCGGGGATGAGACCGCCTTGAAAGTAGTTGTTTTCCATACCGTAATGTTTTTCAGTCTCAGTTGTCTTGATAAATCCCCAAGCCACATCTGCTTTAATATCAATATGGAAAATTTCGTTGTGCCATAATGTCCCTCTTAGAAATGGTTCGACAATAAATAGCACCCTATCGGCGTCTCCTCCCACATATCCGACTCCTAATCCGCTTCCCAGCGCCCAGACATCGTTGAATTCGACACCAACGGTTGGCTCTATTGAAATGTTGAAATAGTCAGAGTATTCCAAGTCTCCTGTAAAACCTAAACAGAGCTTCTTCTCGGAGTGTGCCGACATGCCGGCGAGCATAAGCAGTAATGCGATTAATTGGAATCTTTTCATTGTTTTTAGAGATTGTTTAAATTCAATTCGAAAATTAATTGAGAGACCGTGAAAATCTCCTTCGAAATATACTTAAAGTGTTGATTATTAGCTTTATGAGTGGATAGAAATCCGTACCTTTAAAGGTGCGAAAAATAAAGAATTGAAAATCAACGAAGTCAATGACGAGTCAAATGAACAATTATCCAACAAATCTCACCGATAATCGGTGGCAAGTTATAGAAAAACATTTAGATGTGCAAGAGAGAAAACGCAAGTATCCTCTCAGAAACATTGTAAATGCAATCAATTACCTCCTCGAAAACGACTCGTTAGTACAGGGTGTTGATCATATGTCGCAAAAATCAAAATAAGCATTGATAATCAACATGCTACAAAAACGATGCAAGGGTGAGAATTTATACCCGAATAACCAAAAATAACTACATAAAAAAGCTTTATTTTGCTACATTTTCTTGATTTGGATTAGGTCTTGACAACCAGAGGTGGCAACAGAACCTTATTTTACACGTATGCGTGTGTGTTTTGGAATATCTGCATCAAAAGATTGATGTTTTTGACAATATTTTGCCTTATATTGGTCGTTTTTTGAGCAATACTGCATTTGTATTATTTATTTTTAGTATTTTTGCACCAAACAAAGCGATTCAATCATGGCAAAATTAAATAGAATTAGAGTTGTACTTGCAGAACGCGATCTGAACAACAAATGGCTATCCGACAAACTGGGCAAGGATCCTGCCACAGTTTCCAAGTGGGTGACTAATACCACCCAGCCAAGTCTTGAGGCACTAATTGCTATCGCAAATGCTCTTGAAGTGCCAGTACAGGAGTTGGTAAGACAAGAAGAGTTCAATCAAGAGAAGGAATCTTGATTGCAGACTAACATATCTAAAATAAAGACTGCAACAATAATGAATCAATTCACCATACAGCAACTCCAGCAGATGCGCGAATCCGAAGACCGCGTTGAGTTCAAGGCGGGCGAAGGAGGCA
>CALCUH010000154.1 GCA_937907165.1 uncultured Bacteroidales bacterium
CATGTCGTATCCGGCCTTTGTGGTGATGATCATCTCGTCGCGGTAGGCGCCTAGACCATGTTTCAGTATCTTCCCGAAGTTCTCCTCGGCGGAACCATAGACGGGGCCGTAGTTGTTCGCCAAGTCGAAATGGGTGATGCCGTTGTCGAAGGCGGTGAAGGCGATCTTTTCCGAGGTCTCGAAGCAGTCCACGCTTCCGAAATTATGCCAGAATCCTAAGGAAATCGCCGGCAAAAGCAATCCGCTCTTTCCGCAGCGGCGGTATACCATGTTGTCGTATCTTTGGTCGCTCGCCACGTAGGGTACAGCGGCCCGCAAATTAGGTGTGCCCACCTTTTGGTTTACAGAATCCATATACTTTAAAAATTTAGGTTTTTCACAAAGATAGTAAGAATTTCCTAGCGTTGTGGAAAAATAATCATTGTCTAATCCAAGAAGTATACCTCAATTTGCATATCTTAGCGATGTCATGTCGAATCTATTATCCATTCTGTTTTATGTTGAATACCAAATGATTAGATAAATATGGAAAATAATAAAGGAAAGAAAAAATGTGATTTGCTGAAATCCGTTAGGAAGAGAATCGCCGAAGAGAATGGCATTCCTTACGAGCCTACGCTATGTTCTTATACGGGCGAATGCAAGGGCACTTGTCCTAAATGTGAGGCTGAGTTGCGTTATTTGGATAGGGAACTTTCCGTGCGTAAGCGGATGGGTAACTCTGTGAAGATTGTTGGTCTCGCAACTGGTCTGGCAGCGATGACAGCTTGCACATGGGGTAGTAGGACACCGTCTGATATTCCTTCGTCTGATGTTCCGTCTATAGCGGAAGATCCGGGCGAAATTGTAATGGGAGATATGCCGGACCCGGATTCTCAAGCCTATTCTCAAGCCTATTCTCATGACACGGTCCGGGTGACGACGGTGGTCTCTGGTGGTGATTCGACCTCTTTCGTGGTTCCATCCGGCGATACGGAGAAGGGTGACCCTTGGAATTGCCACAAAAAAGAGTGATTAATCTAGAATGTATAATTCGTTGACAATGTCTTTGACCGTAAAGGAAATAATCACGCTTAGTTCTCTCTTCGGAGTGGCTAGTAAAAAGATATACCGTGTGGCTGAGTCGCAGGGTGGGGATTTGTTGCGTCGGGTGAACTCGTGTGGTTTGACTGTCCGCGAGAATGCTAAGAATGTGGAGGTGACCGCCTCTCATTTGGACGAGGCGTATATGCGCGCCGAAAAGATTATGCGGAGAAGCGAGGAGTTGGGGATCGGCTTTCTTAGTTATTATGACGATGCTTATCCTGAACTCTTGCGAGGGACCATTAGCGAGCGAGGCGAACTGACGCCTCCTTTGCTGCTTTACACGAAAGGTGACCTCTCCGCTTTGAATCAGCCTTGTCTCACCATCGCGGGCACTCGTACTCCTTCCGAGGAGGGTGCGAAGGCTTCCGCCTATTTCGCGCGTGAGTTTGTCAAAGAGGGTTTTTGTATTGTCTCCGGGCTTGCCTTAGGTTGCGATTCCGCCGCCCATCGTGGCGCCTTGGATGCGAAGGGTAGGACGGTGGCGCTGATGGCTCACGGCCTGGATATTGTCATGCCTCCCGAAAACAAAGGGTTGGCTGCGGAGATTGTTGATGCGGGCGGTCTCCTCCTTTCTGAGTATCCTGTGGGCATGCCTTACTCGAAATTCAGTTTCATCTCACGCGATCGTCTGCAAGCGGGCATCTCGCTCTCCACGATTGTCGTCCAGACGAATGTGGAAGGCGGCAGCATGCATGTCTCGAATTGTACCTTGAAGGCGGGTAAACCGCTCTTCACCACCTATTTCAAAGATGAACGGACACGTTCTCTTGCCGTCTCTGCGGGCAATGATTTCTTGGTCCGACAAGGCGCCCGCTACTTGCGTGGAGAGGATGATTTACATCTCGTCGCACAGTCGGTTTTAGAGGGTCGCACGCTCTGACCGCCTCTTCGACACTCTTCTTTTTGTTGAAAACATCTGCTCCTCAATCTCCTCTTTGTTGCTCTAAATCTCCTTGATTTTGCTAATTTTGCGGATATATTCATCTCATCTTATATGACCGAAGAACTCAACGAACAGCAGCGTAAGGCTGTGGAATTTGACGGCAAACATCTCTTGGTGTTGGCTGGTGCGGGAACGGGCAAGACCCGTACCATTATCGCGCGTGCGAAACATCTCATCCAGCATGGGGTGCCCGCCAGCCGTATCCTGATTCTCAGTTTCACCCGTAAGTCGGCGCGCGAGATCGTGGAGCGCATCAAGTGTGAGATCGGCGGTCTCTCCATTGAGGGGTTGCGCGGACAGACGTTCCACTCGTGGTGCATGGATATCATCATGAACAATCCGAAAGTATTCATGCACCATGAATACACGCTCCTTGATGAGGATGACCGTGAGAGCTGCATCAAGCTGCTTTGCGGAAAGGGTCTCAAGGACAAGGAGCATCATGTGGTTAAACCGGCTTCTGTCTTGGAGGTCTACTCTTTTGCCATCAACGCGCGCTGCAGCCTCTCTGAGGCGATGCGCATGAAACTCTATGATAATGCTGCGAAGGATGATGTTTCGGTCAATAAGAGCATTGAACTGAATAAGCCTGTCTATGAGGATGTCATCAAACGCTACATGGCCTATAAGACCGTGCATAAGTATATGGATTATGATGATATCCTGAACGTGGTCTCCAAGGGCTTGATGAAAAACGCTGACGCCCGTCGTTTCGTGGCGGGACGTTATGACCATATTTTGGTGGACGAGATGCAGGACACGAATCCTTTGCAGTATGAGTTGCTGAGCTCATTCTTCGATTCTTCGCACCTCTTTTGCGTGGGTGACGACGCCCAGAGCATCTATGCTTTCCGTGGCGCCGATTTCAAGACGATGCACCATTTCACTGAGGTGGTGCCCAACGCCCAAGTGATGAAACTGACGATTAACTACCGCTCCACCCAAGAGATTTTGGATCTCTCCAACTGGGTGCTCCGCCGCTCTCCGCTGAACTATGACAAGGATTTGGAGGCGGCCCGTGGCAAGGGCGCTAAGCCGGTTATGGTGACGTGCGGCAACGAGTGGGACGAGGCGAATGACGTGACGGAGAAGATCAAGCGTAGCCTCTCCGAGAAGGGGGCTAAGTTCTCTGATAACATGGTGCTTTCCCGCTCGCTCTATGGTTTGCGTACCGTGGAGTCGCAGTGCATCGCGAAGAAGATTCCTTACGTGATTTTCGGCGGCGTGGGCTTGATGCAGTCTAAGCATGTGCGCGATGTGGTCTCGCCTATGCGTATCGTGGCGAACTATAAGGATGAGCTTGCGTGGATGCGTTACCTGCTTCTCTGGCGGGGCATCGGTGAGGTCTCCGCTTCCCGCATCATCAACAACGTGATTGAGGAGGAGTCGCTGGATAAGTGTCTCGATAAGCTGGCGGGCAATGGCTTGCAGGCGGAGATTACCCAGACGCTTCGCAACATCAGTTCCATGCAGTTCTCTCCTTCCAAGGCGATCGCTAAAACGCTTGAGACCATGGAGGAACGCTTGAAGGAGCTTTACAAGGAGGAGTGGAAGTGGCGTAGACAGGATTTCGATATCTTGCAGGAGGTGGCGCTCGGGACGAACGGTATCCAAGAGTTTGTCTCGGAGTATGTGCTGGACCCTAAGCTGGAGACGACCGTCAAACAGGGGGAGAGTGGTCCGGAGGACGCTTGCGTGCTGACGACCATACACTCCGCTAAGGGCTTGGAGGCGAATATCTGCTATCTGCTGAAGGCTTCACCGGCTTCTTTCCCTACGAGCCGTTCCATTGAGACGGGCGAGGATGCTGTCGAGGAGGAGCGTCGCTGCCTCTATGTGGCGCTTACGCGTGCTAAGGATGAGCTGCATATCTATCGTAACGTCCTCTCCATCCATGTGGACGAGCATTCGGAGGACCCTGCGGAGTGCCGCTATTTCTTTAACGCCTTGCCTGACGACCTGATCGTCAAGGAGGTGACCCGCACCGCGCGACTGAATCCTGACTTCGAATATCATGGCGAGGTGGTCGGTACGGATGTGGCGGATGATTTCGACTTCGGTTGATAGTTAAAATTATTTTTAAGTATGAATTTTGTATGATTATAAATGTTTTTGGCAATGAATGAGGTAACAAGTGTTTTGGAAGTCTATGACGTGGTGACGGCTTCGCGTCGGGTTGTAAGGAAATTCCCTTTTTTGATTGAGGCGCCTAACTGGACGCCGGATGGTAAATGGTTTGTCTATAACTCTAATGGCAGACTCTTCCGCTTGGCTACGGACGGAATGTCGGAGCCTGAACTGATCGAGTCGGGTATCGCCCAAAAATGCAACAATGATCATGTCGTCTCCGCTGATGGTAAGTATATCGCCGTGAGCCACCATACCGCTGAGGATGGCAACTCCCGCATCTATATTCTCCCGTTTGAGGGCGGCGAGGCGAGGTGCGTCACGCCGCTAGGTCCGAGCTACCTTCACGGCTGGAGCCCTGATATGCAGTCGATGGCTTATTGCGCCTTCAGAGGCGACGCCCATGTGGTCCATACGATGGACCTGAATTCGGGTAAGGAGATGGCGCATACATCGGGTGTTGACGGATTGAGCGACGGTCCTGAGTATAGTCCGGACGGTAAATACATTTGGTTCAATTGGGTGAAGACGGGTCTGATGCAGATCTGGCGAATGCGTGTCGACGGTTCGGAGCAGACGCAGATGACCTTCGACGAAGATATGAACGCATGGTTCGCCCACGTCTCTCCAGACGGGAAAATGGTTGTCTATATCGCTTATCACAAGGGTGATTTGAAGCCGGACGAGCACTTGCCCAACAAGCATGTGGAGCTTCGTCTGATGCCTGCGGAAGGTGGCGATCCGAAGACTATCGTGAAACTTTTCGGCGGACAGGGAACCATCAATGTCAACTCTTGGTCGCCCGACAGCAAATGCTTCGCTTTCGTAAGCTACGAAGTAAATTAAGAATTAAGAGGTAAGAATTAAGAATTATTGGTGTCCGCTAAACTTGAAAAGTCGTACCAATATAGTCCGCAATGCCAGTAAATATGGTGTTGCGGATTCTTTTTTGAAAACTAAGCCCTCTACTCAAAAAAACGAGAGTTGAATCGGAGTCTCTTTTCCCGAAGAACCCCGTAGGGGTTCCATATCGGTAGAATAATGGATTGGTATCCCCATCATGCAACGCTAGAGGGGGTGCGCAAAACATTGAATGCGATCATTACGTGTTATTAATTAAAAATACATTTTTTTGTAAATGTTTAACCCCATAAAAAGTTTAGCGGACAGTAATATTGGGGAATAATCAATTTATTCTTCCGACATTTTTTTATATTGGAATGTAAAGCGTAAGATGATAGCGATTCCCGAATTTTTGTTGATTGGGGTGATGTTTGAGTTGTTAAATAAAATCAGTAAACAATTCTCCTAATTAGTGATAGAATCAAAATATCTCATATAAAAGGAGTCTGATATAATATAATTTGATGATGCGCAAACGTCTCAGTTCTTTTTGAAAAATAAAACAAGCAAACTACAAAGGTAAAAAGACTTGCTTATGAAATCTAAATGATATATTTGTAATATTAGACGTAAATAATATAACGATTCAATATGATGGCACGAAAAACAAGATGGTTGTTACTCTTTATGCTTTTCTCGCTGGCGGGGCATGCGCAGAAATTGTATATTGAGTATAAGAATAATATGGGACACACTTGCTATTATGATGGATATGCCAGACATAATAGATATAAAAAAGATTTTTGCGGAAAAGACGAATCAAGTTATGAAAAAATAAGTTATGAAGATATAAAACGTGCGGTCAAATTGGTATGTAAAACCAACCCGTATGCGACAGATGATTCCAGGTATGAAATATGCGATTATACATATAACACAATTAAGGTTGATGGTTGTTTGTTCCCTCCCAAAGAACATTTGGAAATTTTCATGAGTGATTTTGACAGAGAGGGCTACCGTTTTATTTCAGCCAATATATATGATGTTTATAAAGATGAATATCTATCGCTGAACATGAGAATTTATTTGACGGATGAATCTTTCGAGACGGAAAAATTCGACATGTACCTCAGTTATAGTAATTCGAAGAATAAATACGGAGATGCTACAGTGTTAAATAAAAGAATAAGCAAGCATGATTTAGTAGGATCTAATATTAAAGTGTCAGTCGCACGATATATTCCTCGAATATATGAAAAAATTGAAGTGGTACAGTTCGATTTAGAGGGCGTGGATGCACTTAAGAAAAAACAAACAATTGTCGTTAAAGGATCATCTCTTTCATCCAGTAAGATAGCAAGAGAAATGTTACTCAATATGCGAAACGAGGATGTGTATGTGGTTAAAAACGTTATGTTTAAGGTAACGGATTTGACGAATGGTTTGTCTTCTATTCGTACGTTTGATGGTGAATGGGAAATTAAAATTTGATAACTGGTTAATTATGTTGTCAATTATGATGAAAAATACTTTTAACATTATATTTTCTCGAATAGGTAGGTTGTTGGACATTCTATTGTCAAAGATATATTTTCCTACCTTTAAATTTTACGAAGAGAAATGGAATGAATTCCATTGTTTCAGCCACAGGAAACGATTAAATAAACCGCTTTGGTTCGTATTGGGATTGAGCCTCACTTTATCTTCTTCTATCTCTATTTCGGCTACGGAATATTCTATGCAAAAGTCTAGTATTTCTCATGAAAGTGTTGTGGATATAGATGATTTTTCCAATGATTTTGATAATCAAATAACACCTTCGGAAGAAATCCGAATTATAAAATTTATAGGAAATCGATGTGCTGTAGATATTCCTGATAGTGTTCGTGACAATAAAGGAACCTATCCTGTGACCGAGATAGCTTCATATGCTTTTTCTAACCGTAAAGATGTATATGAGATATTAGTGCCTAAAACGGTAAAATCCATAGGAGAAGGCGCTTTTTCATATTGTGAAAAGTTGGTTTATGTTTCAATTCTTGCGGATTTGGATTCAATTCAAGATCAAACATTTTACTCATGCTCTGATTTGTCTGATTTTAAAATTCCTAGAACCGTAAAACACATAGGGCATTCAGCGTTTGCTTATTGTGGCATGGATACGATTCGAATACCTGCCTCTGTAACATCATTAGGCATACCCGATAGGTATAATGGACCATCTCCTACCTATCTGTTCTCGGATTCCGTGTTTGTGACACCTGGTCCTGGATTTGACTCTTATAAAATTTCGGAAGTCAGGAAATTAAAGGATTATGTTTCAAAAGATGGCATACTCTATTCCAGGAAGATGGACACCTTGGTGAAATGTTCTCCCGAGAAAATAGGGAAGGTACATATTCCGAATACTGTGAAATGTATAGACGAGTATGCTTTCTTAAAGTGTGAGGAAATAACCGAGGTCGATATTCCGGAAAGTGTCGATTCGATAGGAAAGTATGCTTTTTATGGTTGCGAAAAATTATCGTCTGTTCCTAGTCTGGGCAATGCCAGGTCAATTGGTGAAGGCACATTTGAAAAATGTGTGCTTTTGGAGAAACTCGTCATTCCGGCTTCTGTGAGGCAAATAAAAGATAGACCTTTTAGTTTTTATAATTGTGGTTTGAAATCTCTTTCGATTTTGAATCCCCAAATATCTGTTAATGGTTATTATGACTTGCCATGTGAAAATCTATCCAATTTGACATTGTCCGCCTCTTTACTTTTAAAAAAAGAATTCTTGGAAAAATGTGCAAACAAAAAATCAATACATTTAATTGATTCAGATCCCAACTATAAGCTCCATGAAGGATTGGTCTATTCTAAAAACATGGACACTTTGTACTATTGCGACAGGGGGAAGAAGGGTAAAGTGGTTATGCCTAATAGTGTACGACATATTGGGAAATGGGCTTTTGCTTATTGTGATAGCCTAATCGAGATTGTTATTCCTGAATCAGTTGTCTCTATTGATGATCATGCATTTGAAAATTGCAAGAATTTGACGTCTCTTATTATTCCTAATTCTGTAAAAAAGGTGGGATGGCGTTTCTTGGATGGGTGTGAAAAATTATCGTCAGTAAATATTCCTGCGGATTGCAATTTTGAAAAATTTCCTTTGTCCTATAGACTACAAAACAAACTCAATGTGATGATCGATAGTTGCATCTATTCCGGCGATACGACCACACTCATTCAATATAAACACAACGGAGGAAAAGTAACATTTCCGAAGTCCTTGAAAATTATTGAACCAAGAAGCTTTCATGCTTCTACTCTAGATTCACTTTTTATTCCAGAAGGAGTGACAAGAATAGAACCATTTACTTTTTTTGGGGGAAAGTATGTACATCTTCCGAACTCTCTCAGATACATTGGTCCCCATGTTTTCTCTTCTAATTTGAGGCATATTAATATACCACTATCCGTTGATACAATTGAAACAGAATTTTATGTAGGTGATAATGGTTATTCTACAAGTTTTAAAGGTAAAACTAATAGTACAGGGGTGGGATTTTCTGATTCCACCAATTTGGGTTTGGTCATCTATTCCAATGGGACGAAATGTTTAGGTTGGGTGGGAGACCATAAGCAGTGTAAGCAAGTAAGGTTGCCTAAAACGGTTACATACATTAATAGTGGAGCCTTTCTATTATGCGAGGATTTATGTAAGATAAAAATTCCCAAGCATGTGAATTTCATCGGTAAAGAAGCGTTTTGCGGTACAAACCTAAAACGTGTAGAAATTCCCCAAAATGTCATTGTGATTAATGATCGTTCATTCTTTTGTTGTATTAATTTAAGGGAAGTGGAATTACCGAAAAATTTGAAAACAATCGGGGAAGAGGCCTTTTATGATTGCCGTAATTTGCAAAGTATAGACATTCCTTCCAGTGTGGAGTTTATTGGAAAAGAAGCATTCTCTTTATGTTTGGGATTAAAGACATTGCGATTGCCCGATTCTCTAAAAAAAATGGGAAGCGAGGCTTTTGCCTATTGTTTCGATTTGGAATCCGTGACGATGCCCGATTCTTATCACTCGGATACGCTTGATGCTTTTGTGGGGTGTCGAAATTTGAAGGAGATTAAGGTTGGTAAGAATAATAAATACTATGTATTTATGGATGGCATTCTTTACAACAAGGATATGACGAAACTGTGCCTATGTCCAGGCGGGAAGTCGGGCAATATTGTTGTGCCCGAAGGCGTCAAGGAGATAGCTCCTGCGGCATTTAGCGGATGTACGAAAATTAGTAGCATCACATTGCCGACTACCATCACCTCCATTAGCAGGTCCCCTTTTGGGAATTGTTATAATTTCGTTTTGCGTCTGCCTGCTTCGAAGAAGGATATGGTTCTACTAGAGTTGGAGAATGTGGAGGTGGAGTATTATGAATGAGGATTTGTTCCCTCCCTATGGGGTCAGGTGTGGGGATATTATATGGCTCATAAACAGACAAGAAAATTGATTTGTCTTTGATTTCTTTGACCTTGCTGCCTTTATTTATGTCCCATCTTATGTAGTTGAGAAAATTCCCAAAGATGAATAAAATATTTGCAAAGATAGAAAGTCATCCCCGAATAAATATAATTGGTTGTAAGTCCAAATTTTTCTAACTTTGTGTCTCTTCCAGCTGCAAAGTTGAAAGAAGAGACAAAGTTCATCCCGAACTATTCGCATTGCCTGACGGCTCCATCGCAACTCGATATGACGTCAATGGCAATGTGGTGAAGAGGTATGAGTATACAAAAACTAAAGATAATAATTATGTATGGAATGAGCTTAAATAATTTGGCCTTTAAAAATTTGGGTGACGTAATGTTACAATTCAATGGTGTTGAGTATGGCTTACATCAATACATAGGGAAAACATCGGAATTTGTACCAATTGATTATCAGAATGCCTCTCAGTTCGATATTCATAGAGAGCAAGATTGGCGTCGTTACTATGACCTATTAAGCAACAATGATATTGTTATCGATAGTATAAGGGTATGGTCATCGTTTGAAAGGTTGCCTGGGGTGATGCCCTACGAGGAATATTGTTCCATCATCAAACAGATACTTGAAGACCCGAAATACTCTGAAGATTTAGCGAAATATTCCGATTTGAGTTATTGGTTCGTGCCTTTTCATACGATTCGACCCTCCGAGGTGGATGTGTTCTACAGATACGAATGCAATAT
>CALCUH010000155.1 GCA_937907165.1 uncultured Bacteroidales bacterium
AAAAAGAAGGCCGTTTCTACGACTATTTCCGTGACCGGGTCATGTTCCCGATCATGGACAAAAACAGCAAGGTGATCGGCTTCGGCGGCCGTACTATGAAAAAGGATGACCAGGTGAAGTATCAGAACTCGCCTGAGTCTGACATCTATCACAAGGGCAATGTGCTTTATGGCATCTATTTCGCTAAGAATGCTATCATCAAGGAGAAGAAGTGCTACATCGTGGAGGGGTATGCTGATGTGCTTTCCATGACGCAGGCTGGCGTGAATAACATCGTGGCGCCTTGCGGTACCGCTCTGACGGTGGAACAGATTCGTCTGCTCCGACGCATCGTGCCTTCCGTCGACGCTGATAGAATCGATGGCAATAAGAATGTCACGATGCTTTATGACGGTGATAGCGCTGGCGTGCATGCGGCTTTGAAGAATGGCAAACTCCTGCTTCAGGAGGGATTGAACGCGAAGGTGGTGGTGCTTCCTCCTGAGGATGACCCCGACACGTTCGCGCAGAACCATGACTCTTCCTATGTGTTGCAGTACCTCGCCGAGCAGGAACAGGATTATATCATCTTTAAAACTAAATACCTGCTGAAGGAGGCGAACGGAGACCCTATTAAAAAGGCGCAGACCATCACCGAAATGGCGCAGACCATTTCTGTGATCCCTGACCAGGTGAAACGTTCCGTCTACGTGACGGAGTGCTCCAAACTGCTCGGCGTGGAGGAGAACTTGCTCTATACGACCATCTCCCAAAAACAGTGGAACGAGATATCGTCTTCTAATAATAATTATAGTCCTATCTCTGAGGCTCAACGGGTGGACGTTCCGCCGCCGGACCTCTTTAATCCGGATGTGGATCCGACTTCAGCTACATCTTCTCCAGTGCCCCACGCTTCTAATTTGCCTACGGTGGCGGATCGGGTGGAGAAGGATGTCATCTACTATCTGGTGCGTTATGGCGAGCGTGAGATTTTCTCCTCGGAGAAGGACGGAAAGCCTTTCATGTACCATGTGGTCACGTATATAAAGCATGAGTTGGATTTAGATGATCTTTCGTTCTCTAATCCGCTCTATGCGAGTATGTTGAACGAATTTCATGCTGCGTTTGTGGCTGGACAAAGCGCATCCGCTCAACAATTTTTCTTGCGTAACTCTAATCTGGAGATGATTCAGGTCGCAACCGACGTCCTTTCCGACCGTTATCAGTTGAGCCGTATGTTCGATAAGAATTGCTCCACGAATAAGGTGAAGGCGAAGAAATTGGACAATGAGGAGGGGGATAGGCTGCCTGTGGATGTGCCTCGTGTGGTCTTCAACTATAAGTTCAATTGGGTGGAGACGGAAATGAAGAAATGTATGGCGCAGATGCAGCAGACCGAGGATGAGACGGAGAGAAATGAAATCTTCAAGAGGTATCATTCTTTGCATATGAGCAAGGAACAACTTGCCAAATTCCTGGGGGAACGCATTATCATATAGTTTCATGTCGCTTATTATTTTTAATATGAAAAGATATAGTTTCTTGGCCATCTTACTGGCTATCCTTGTTTCGGGTTGTGTGAAACCGAAGACGCCGGAGGAGAAGGGAGCGGACGTGGTCCTCTCGGTCTCAAAGTGTTCGCGCCTTTATACGGTGCAGTATAATGTCCACAAGGTGTTGACTCATCAGGATTTCAGTTCCATCGAGGGAAACATCTTCTTTGAGAAAATCTCTATTCCGATTCCTGGCGAGCGTAAGATAGCGATGCCGATGGACGCTACCGTCAAGGCGTATATCGATTTCGCTGATTTTACTGCGGACAATGTTCTGATAGAGGGTGATAAGATTACTATCACGCTGCCGGATCCTAAGATAGAGATGACCTCTTCCAAGGTGGATTATGCGAACGAGAAACAGTTCCTCTCTTGGAACCGGTCTAAGTTCTCGGAAGAGGAGAAGGAGGCGTTGCTGAAGATAGGTAGGGCTAAGGTGCTTTCGGGTATGAAAAATACGGATGTCATCGAGCGTTCCCGATTGGGCGCTTATAACGCTTTGCTTCCTTTGGTGGTCGCCGCTGGTTTCTCTCGTGAGCATGTGACCGTCCGTTTCAGCCAAGAGCTGGAAGGGAAGAAGCTTGACGACGCGACTCTCAAGAATTTATTGGAGGATAAAAACGATTTATAATTTGAAACTATGATAAAGAAAATCTTAATATTGGTGATTCTGCTCGCGATAGGGTGGTTCGCATATAACTATTTCTCGGGTGAAAAGGCGGTGGAGAGTAAGGAACAGATAGAGATGTCTACTGAAATAACCTCTATTAAGGAGATTGCGGAGTGGGAGTTCCTGACGGTTGAGGTGGAGGAGCTCGAGGATACGGTCATCCCGAGGTTGATTATCACAGATGATCAGTTCGTTCGCATCTACAAAGGCACTGCCCGCTTGGGCGTCGATATGAAAGAGGCTGATTCCAATTGGGTCGCTTGCTCGGGCGATACCGCGACGTTGCTTTTGCCGCAGATAAAGATATTGGACGAGAACATCATAGATGATATGCAGACCCGCACGTTCTATGAAAGCGGGAAGATGACTCCTGCCATCAAGGAGGCTTTGTACGAAAAGGCGAAGAGGGATATGCGCAAGCGTGCCTTGTCCGACGAGAACGTGGCGGCCGCTAAGGAGAATGCGAAGGCGCAATTCTCTTATATGTTCCACTCTATGGGTTACGGAAGCGTTTCCGTTTCTTTCGTTAAGTGAATTTTAGTTTGGCTGTTTATCCTCGGGTATTTTCATAAAAGGCATTTTGCCTTCCTTGTATTTCGGGTTGTTCTCAATTTCGTAAGGTAAATCTTTCCTCCATCCGATAATTTTTGCCGGAGAACCTGCGACAATCGCTCCTTTCGGAACACTTTTGTTGACAAATGAATTCCCGGCGATGATTGCTTTGTCTTCCACAATGACGGGACCGGATACTACCACATTAGGTCCAATCCATACTTTGTTGCCGATTTTTGCCACATCTTTATAGGGGAACAACCTAACGGTGGAGAAACGTAGACCTAAAACACAATCGTCACCTATTTCAGTGCCTGGTACCATGCAGGTGGCTATTCCTTTGCATACAAAATAACTGCCTTTGCCGATTTTCGTGTCTGGGGTTACTTTGGAATTGAAAAAAAAGAAAATGATTGCTTGCATCAGTTTAGGTAACAATGGAATGTGGTGTACGTAAAGACTCCTTTCTATCCTGTAAAATTTAATTGCGTTTATCATTGTCGTTTGTTGTGTTAATTGTGCATTACAAAGGAAAAAATCGTTAGGGGAATTTTTGAATGATGGATTAAACGGTTTTCTCCGATTTTATATTTCTAAAATATCTATCATATATTATTTGATAATATATTTCCTTGTACAAAGTTATGAATTTTCGTTGTTTTGACAAATTGTAATGTCGTTATGTGACGTTTCTACCCAATTTTATTGCCGTTTAACCTTGAAATACCTCTGAATCGTCATTAAATTTCCTCTTTTCGAACTAATGCGTTAAAAGTATAAAAGCAATGGCGGAAAAATACATCCGAATGAATGGATTTTCCACATTAGTGGGTTAATAATAAAAACGCTTTTATGTCCTAACGAATAAATTTGCCTTGTTAATTAATGAGACTATTTTAAAGCGTATTGTCATGAGAAAAACAATCTTGAGCCTTTTCCTTGCGTTGCCGTTTTATATGACTGCGCAGGACCATTTGTATCTTTACATGAAGAATGGGGATATCAATGAGTATCTTATATCCGACGTGGATAGCATCGTTTTCCAAGAGAGGGAATCTGACCCGTATGAACAGCCTATCGAAGAGCCCGTGATTGTGCATGAAGAGGGAACGACACCTCAAATCGTGACGGTTGGGGACGTCGAAGTGCTTCGCTCCGGAGGGTGGTTCGAGTCCGGTTTCGCGGAGTGGAAAGCAGTTGCCGATGCGAGCGGATATAATGTCTATTACAAGAAATCGGACGCTGGCGCATTTTCTCGTATAGACGCTCCGTTGGTGCGTAGCTATAAGGATTGTGTGCGAGCGGATATATTAGGCGTGGCTGCCGGTAGTTATGAGATGAAGATCGCACCCGTCATAGGCGGGAAGGAGGGTTCTGCAACCGTCGTTAAGTTTGATGTCGCGGCGCATGATCGTGCCGGGTTCGCACATTTCAATAACAGCGGTGTGGGGGCTTATAAGGACGACGGAACGCTCAAGGAGGGGGCGATTGTCTTGTATGTCACGGAAAAGAATAAGAATACGATATCGCAGGATATCTACACTTCTTCCGGGAAGACGACCTCCTGCACGGGTATCTCAGCTATCTGTTCCGCCTTGCAGAAGGGGTATGAGACACGTCCCGTCTGTATCCGTCTGATTGGTAAAGTGACGGCGGACGGTATGACTGGTTCGGGTGATTCCAATAATTTGCTCATCAAGTCTTCCACGGCTGGTCGTCCCGCAAAGAATATCACTGTTGAGGGTGTGGGCGATGATGCGACGTGCTACGGTTTCGGTGTGAGGTGCGTTAGGGTGCAAAGCGTGGAGATCAGAAATTTAGGCATTATGCTCTTCGGCGACGATGGCATCGCTTTCGAGACGGAGAACAAATATGTGTGGGTGCATCATAACGATATTTTCTATGGGACGGCTGGAAGCGATGCGGACCAGGCGAAGGGAGACGGCTCGCTTGACTTGAAGAACGATTCCCAGTACATGACGCTCTCCTACAACCATTTCTGGGATTCGGGAAAGATGTCGCTCTGCGGTATGAAGTCCGAGACGGGTTCCAACTACATCTCTTACCACCATAACTGGTTCGACCATTCCGATTCCCGTCATCCGCGTGTCCGCACGATGTCGGTCCACGTCTACAACAACTACTTCGACGGCGTGGCTAAATATGGAGTGGGTGTGACCTACGGTGCGAGCGTCTTCGTAGAGTCCAATTACTTCCGTAACGTCTCTAAACCTATGTTAGCCTCCAAACAGGGAACCGATGCGAAAGGAGCAGGCACGTTTTCCGGTGAGGACGGAGGTGTCATCAAGTCGTTCAATAATTATTATGCGGAGAAACCCTCTTCTTTCAGTTTCATCACCTACAAGGAGAACCCTACAAGTTTCGACGCCTACGAAGCCTCTTCCCGCACGGAGCAGGTCCCTGCGGCATGTAAAGCGTTGGCTGGCTCTTCCCAGTACGATAATTTCGATACCAATGCGCAACTCATGTATAAGTATAACGTCACCGAACCCGAAAAGGTGGCGGAGGTCGTGAAGACGAGCGCCGGACGTATGAACGGAGGCGATTTCTCATGGACGTTCAATAACAGTGTCGACGATGCGGACTATGCTTTGAACGTGAAACTGATGGAGGCGATAAGGAACTACTCTTCGAAATTGGTCTCCGTGTCGGGAGAGTAGATTCTGATTAGGACAAAGTTATTTCATGTGATTGTAATGGCAGGAGATTGGTGAAGTCTTCTGCTAATAAAGAGTCCGGGAAGGAAAGTTTTCCGGATTCTTTTATGATTTTTTTAGTCCATACTTTGTGACCTTTCCGCATAATGGAGCGAATCTTTCAGTGGTGCGCTTTCTTTTCCATAGATTATTGGAAAATCATTTGCCTCATTGTGGCTTGTATTTATATTTTTACAGAATAATAATATGCGTTAAGGGAAAAATGGGAAAAAACACAGAAAAAATTATAATGACGGGTGCCTTGTTGTTACCGCTAATTAGTTATTGTGCTATAATTCATTTCGGAGTTGGACCAATAAACTTGTATGTTATTGTTTTCTTATTATCCGCTTCCGTATTGGCGGTGACCTCTGTAGTTGGCCTTGTGCGTGCGTTGCGTTCATCCTCACAGTACGAGAAGAAGTGTTTGCTCTCTTCTTTTTGTATGTCCGCTTTAGGCATTTCACTCTCTTTGACGATGTTGGGTTTGTTTGTGTCGTTTATTGGTTGCCGAGGGTGTGAGGCTCCATTGATTTTGAATGCTTTCGCGATTTTAGCATTGCTGTTGTCCGTCGCTCAGGTGATTATCTCGTGGAAGAAGAATGCCGACAAATGGGGAATGATTGTGGGTTTGGCCGCTTTGGTGTACATACTTTTAGGACCTTTGGAGGCCATATTGGGGAAACCTTGAATGTTTGGATTTATGTGATATCAATAACTATATGATTTTAAAATATGAAGGATGAAAACATTGGGAAAAAATGTATGGTGGCGGTGATGGCTATGGTGTTGATAGGTGATGCCGTACCAGCCTTAACTATTTACTTTATGTTGTTGTCCATTCCTCTGTTCGTCGTATTTGCGTATGTGAACAGGGTGAGAATGATTCATTCCGAATTTGGGGATTGTTATGGGAATGGGTGGATGACGGAATCTTGGTGTGTGTTACGATTGGGGCTTTATCTCTCTTTGATGATGGTTGCCCGCCTCTTTGTGATTATGCATTGGCCGGGTGGAAGCGTGCTGTACCGCTTCTCTACTCTTTTTGCGCTTGCGCTGTCTGGTGTAATGATTTCCTGTTCGATAAAGAATGGATCAGACAAATGGGGCGTGATTTTGACGGTCTCCGCTTGGGTTTTTACCCTTCTGAAAGGGGCGTTCCTTCCTCTCTTGCGGAGTGTTTTTCAGTAAAGGTGTTGAGTAAGGATGCTAGGCATTTTTTTCTATAAGCAATAAAAAAATCCGGGAAGGAGCCTCCCCGGATTTTTTTTATGGATAGATGCCGGCTTATTTCTTGCAGCCAGGGCACCAAGGTTGCAATTGCTTGAAGAAGTCGTTGCCCTTGTCGTCCACCAAGATGAAAGCAGGGAAGTCCTCCACTTCAATCTTCCAGATAGCCTCCATACCCAATTCAGGGTATTCCACGCACTCGATGCTCTTGATGTTGTTCTGCGCCAAGATAGCGGCAGGACCACCGATGGAACCGAGGTAGAAGCCTCCGTATTTCTTGCAGGCGTCGGTGACAGCTTGAGAACGGTTACCCTTCGCCAACATAATCATGGAACCGCCCTTGCTTTGGAACTCATCCACATAAGGGTCCATACGGCCCGCAGTGGTAGGACCCATACTTCCGCAAGGCATTCCTGCAGGAGTCTTAGCAGGACCAGCGTAGTAGATAGGGTGGTCTTTGATGTATTGAGGCAAATCCTCACCGGCGTCGATACGAGCCTTCAACTTAGCGTGGGCGATGTCACGACCCACGATGATCGTACCGTTCAAAGAGAGACGGGTGGAAACAGGATATTTGGAAAGTTCCTTGAGGATATCCTTCATCGGTTGGTTCAAGTTGATTTTCACAGCGTCGCCTTCGCCAGCCTGACGAAGCTCTTCTGGAATCAATTCGTATGGTTTGTCGTCCATCTTCTCGATCCAGATACCCTCTTTGTTGATCTTACATTTGATGTTTCTGTCGGCAGAGCAGCTTACACCCAAACCGATAGGGCAGCTTGCGCCGTGGCGAGGCAAACGAACCACACGGACGTCATGCGCCATGTATTTGCCTCCGAATTGAGCGCCCAAGCCAATCTTGTGGGCCTCATCCAACAACTGCTTCTCCAATTCGACGTCGCGGAACGCGCGTCCGGTCTCGTCGCCAGAAGTAGGCAAACTGTCGTAGTAGTGAGTTGAGGCTAATTTAACCGTCAACAAGTTCTTCTCAGCGGAAGTACCACCGATGACGATGGCGATGTGGTAAGGCGGACAAGCGGCCGTACCCAAAGATTTCATCTTCTCCACCAAGAAAGGAACCAAAGTGCCCGGGTTTTGGATGCGGGCTTTCGTCTCCTGGTACAAATAAGTCTTGTTGGCCGAACCACCACCTTTGGTGACCATGAGGAAGCGGTATTCCATGCCTTCCGTCGCCTCTATGTCGATTTGAGCAGGCAAGTTACACTTCGTGTTCACCTCTTCGTACATGCTCAAAGGAGCGTTCTGGGAGTAACGGAGATTCTCTTCGGTGTAAGTTTTGAATACGCCTTTCGCCAAAGCCTCCTCGTCGCAGAAGCCGGTCCATACTTGCTGACCCTTCTCGCCGTGGATGATAGCGGTACCTGTGTCTTGGCAGAGAGGCAATTTGCCTTTTGCAGCCACTTCAGCGTTGCGCAGGAAAGTGAGCGCCACATATTTATCGTTGTCGCTTGCTTCAGGATCGCTCAAAATCTTAGCGACTTGCAAGTTGTGGGAACGGCGCAACATGAAGGATACGTCGCGGAATGCGGCGTTCGCCATCTTGGTCAGACCCTCTTTCTCTACTTTAAGGATTGGTTTACCTTCGAAATCGCCGACAGATACATAATCTTTCGTCAGCAAATAATACTCCGTCTCGTCTTTCCCGAGTTGGAACATCGGAGCATACTTAAAATCTACAGCCATAATTCTGGTATTTAATGTATTACGAATTTCATTGTTTGAACGACTAAGTAACGAAATTTTTTTCATATATCAGTGTTTTGAAATGCATAATTTATAGTTTTGTAAATGCAATTTAGCGGATTATCGGAACATTGGGACTTTTGTGCTGCATGGAACGTGGAAAACATCTTTAATAATATATCATATTACGATTTTTGTTAAGATATTTAGAAATATTATTAAATTTGCATTTATATATGTGGCGTATTGCCCATTATTGCACAATTTATTTTGTTATTTTTATAATTAATAGGGTTTCTTTAAAATGTAGTTTTATGGTAAAAAAATTATTTTTTGTTTTGTTAGGGACGATTGGTCTCTTCCAAGGGTTTTCTCAGAGAATGATTGAAGATACCTCTGAGTATAATCCTACTATCCAGCGGGAAGAAAGTTTGAATCGAGAATTGAAGATTGTCGGTGCTGAAGAGGTCTGTGCTGGTGGCGCTCAGGAGGTCTATTCTTTGAATTATCTTCCGGAATATGCTCATTGTCAATGGTTTGTTGACGGAAAGCCGATGCTTCATGAGAACAACTCCTCATTCGTCTATAATTCTTCTTACGATTTGAATATGGTATCCGAAATAGGTTGTGATGTCTATTATTTCAACCGAATTTATAAGGAGAAAGAGTATGATTATCTGGTTATGGATACCATGCATCTGAAAAATATCCAGGTCGTAAATGCGTTGTGTTGCGAAGATCCGAAAAAGCGTCCGGTATCCCGAAAACTCGTATGGAAGGAGGAGTTCGGAAAATTCCATTCGGAAAGTGACTATTCGCATTGGTGCCAACAGGAATTAGATGAAGATTTGTATAAGTTGGAGAAAACAGATTCCGCATGGTCTTACTGCATGGATAGTGTGGTTCCTAACGCCCGATGCGCTTCGAAACCTTCGGCGCCGAACACCTATTCGATCGCGGCGCATGTACCCTATGAACAATTAGGAAGTCCTGCGCTTGTCGATTCTCCGTACTTTCGCGATCATACGGATGATTCTGATTCCGGATGCGCTTTGTTCGTCCATCTGAACGAGGAGTCGGATACGGTTCTTTATTCGGCTGTCATCGACGGACTTTGTGACGAATACTTCAGCTCGTATTCCGCTAGGTTTTATGTGATGGCTTTTGCGGAAAATGAGGAGCGGCTTCAGGTCAGTTTACGTGTTATCGATATGGTGACAGGTGATACAGTGACTGCCAGTCTGGCGAACAGTATGATTAATTCGTCTACCTATATATGGTCTTCCTATTGGCGGCAATTCGATCTGACCGGCAATTCCGTCCGCTTGGAGATTCTTACCACGCGTGATTATTTGAAGAGGGCGAAGGATGTGATTTTCGTCTTGGATGATATCCAACTGTGGATGTGTGTGCCTCATAATCCTTATTTGGAAGTGCAGAGGGAATCGGAGATGATGGTTGGAGGGGAAAGCTCTTCTGTTTTTGTTGATCCTTCTCCTGCTGGCGGTGACACTGAGGTGGATGATCCACTCCGTTTCTTGACGGATGGTCTGAATGGTAAATTGTGGACGTTGAAGAGTGTGGCCAGCGCCATACAATACACGACGACCCCGTACGATTTATCTTCTTGGAAAACCGCAAACGGAACTGATGAATTCGAAAGACTGATTGCTGAGCAAGGAAAACTTTACTTCCGTTATCTCATGGGACCTGCGGAACTGATTGATTCGGTTTCCGTCAATCCTCATGATAGGTGTACACCTTTTTTTGTCTCCAATGTAGTGGAGTATAAGGAGAATGAAGAGCAGGAGCGTCCTAAGGTGACTACTCCGCTTGTGAGTGACGTGCTTTATTGCGAGGGAGAAGTGTCCAATTTTTTACATGTCGATATCGTTCCTATTGATGAATCCTTTTATTACAAATGGTATGGCGAAGGCGTCGATTCTTTGGGGACGGAAAAGGCTCCTAAAGCGGTTTCCAAGATGAAGGCTGGCGACGATGAATTGAGTGTATACGACTATTATGTCTCCATGTGCGACCGTCAAACCGGCGAGGAGAGCGAGAAGGCGCATCTGCAGGTGTTTGTCGTCCGTGTGCCGGGCATCCTCCCTGACCGTCTCTCTTATACTAATGAAGTGAGCGTGGACGTAGAGTCCGCTTTGTCGCCATCTTTCCCTTCGAAGAGTGACTATTCGTTCGCTTTCTATGAGGACGAGAACGGTACGCTAGAACGGAGCGGAGAGGATTTGGAGAGTGGGAAATACTATGTGAAGGCGATGACGCATCCTTTCGAAACGGAAAAAACTTGCAAGTCTAAGTTGCAACCTGTCGACTTTGATTTCTCATGTTCGGATCCTAAACTGAACGTGACGGTAAATGACCTGGATTATTGCGAAAACTTCCAATTCACTCCTATGGACAAGGCCACCTCTTATCGGGTTTCTGCTTATGATGGCAATTGGAACTTCCTGTTTGAGAGGAGTGTTGATGCGGACTCTGTCGGAGCGGACTACATGTTCTCAGAGTCTTCGGTCTATTCGTTCAATTACTATGTTTTTGACGTTCTGGATGCTGACTCGTCGTTGGCATATAGAGAAATTGGCTCGTATCAGAATCCATATTGTATGGTGGCTGTGGAAAAGAATGACGCCAATTCCGTGGTGAACATTTATACGATCGACGGAGAACTCTTCGTCGCGGTTGGAACTGATGGAGATGTTAAGGTGCGAAATCTCTTGGGAGAAACCGTGGAGGCTTATGGCTTGAAGGCGGGTGAGACTCGTTCCTTCCGTCTGACTAAGGGTGTCTATGTCGTTCAGGTGAATGACAGATTCGTCAAGGTGTTGGTAGATTGATTGCTCTTGTTAAATAAATTGTTATAACAACTCTTCTTCTCTCCTGAGCTTAGGCTTGGCTGGAAGACAAAAAAATAGCCTCAATGTAATTCTCTTAGGATTCATTGAGGCTATTGACGTGAATTATATCTCCGTCGTCGTTGTTTTTGTCGTCGTTGTCCCATTTCTGTATTCTTTTTAGATTGTTATTTACTCATGGAAGATAATTCCAAATAAACTTTCATTGCGAAACTTGCCGCGATGGAGGCGGTGATGATGATTGCTGTTGTCATAATCGTAAGAATTAAAAGGTTAGTTACTCTGTTTTTTCCTTAGACCTTATTTGCAACCCTTGATGGTGTTGATGGTCATGAACACTTTTGCGATGAAGCAAGCTGCGATGGATGAAAATAATACTGTAATCATAATTATGTAAATTTATGCGTTAATCATATTTTATTTATGTAGTTCCTCGCTGAACTACATTGCAAATATAACGCTGAATTTTATAATAGCAAATAAATATACCATATATTTTGTTAAAATAGTTTAAAATATGCATTAAATAGTATTATATTGCATAATTAGTGTATAAATATTGTATATTAAATATGAATAAAAATTCAATGTTAATAATGTATAAATATTAATGTATGCTATTGGATTCTCTCTTTTTATTCTTATATTTGTTATACATAACATTTAAAACTATTACGGCTATGGGAAATTTTTTGAAAGGTGCGGTTTTTGGTGCCGCTGCGGTGTTGTTAGGAAATTACTTGTTGAATACCGAAGAGGGTAAGGAGACTTGTAAGAAGGTCAAGGACAAAGTGAAGAAGACGGCCGACGAGATGAAGGCCAAACTCGAAGATGGTTTGCGGGAGGATGAGGAGCCGAACCAGTTCCCTGACGAGCAGAATGATGAGATTTACGAGTAACAGATAAAAGGGGGCTGGTCTCCCTTGTAAAAGGAATCAGTGGATTCGGAGCGCCGAGGCGTGATGAATCCACTTTTTTATTTTATGTCTGATGATGGTTTTGAATCCTTTGTGGATGGATAAAAAAATTGGGGGCTGCCGAAACATCGACAGCCCCCGATTCAGTATGTCAGAGATTCTCTTACTTGCCGATGAGCATAGGGAAAGATTGTCCGTTTGAACTGATAAGGATGAAGAATCCTGACTCAAGTTCGTCGCATTGTCCGTTGTAAACGTTGACCGTTCTGACAAATCTACCCGTCACGTCGAACGCTTTATAGATTCCGTCGGACATGAATGAATCATTTGCTGACAAATCCTCGAGACTTGTTTCGTCATCCGCTTCTACCAATTTGAAGGTCATGTTGTCGATGTCGAGGTAATCTCCCGTAATCTCCAATTTCAGTATGTGCTTTCCTTTCTTTAATTTGTTGAGGTCTGATTTCACGGTAGTGAAGTCTTCCCAAGAACCGGTGTTAGGCACGCTGATGGATTTCGCTCCAGGGATGATGTTCTCGTTGTCTATGTAGAGGGTGAAAGAGGCGCCGTCGGTTCCGGAAGCCACTTTGGCTTCGAACGAGTAGGTTCCGCTATTCTCCACATTTATGGTGTATTCGATCCATTCGCCCGTTTGGGTGTAACCGACCGCCGTAGCGTTCATGTCTACGCCTTCGTTACGTGTAGTACCGTTGCGGTTCTCTTCGTCGTTGTCGTGGTAGGCGTTGCCCTCCCCTCCGAGGTCGAACTCCTCAGCTTCGATTGTGCCCGGCAGTGAGAACGGCGTTCCGTTGAATGGAGTTTGAGGACCATAAATGTTGATGGTCTTCTTCGGACCAGTGTATTCTTTGCCGCTGTTGTCGTATCCTGTCGCGGTGATTGTGTGGCTTCCTTCAGACAAATCGGTCAGCGTGACCTCTTTGCTTCCGTCGCCCACTTTCTTTCCGTCCAAATAGATGTCGATGCTCTTGATGTTCTCATCTAAGATAATCGCTGTCACGACAACTTCGCCCGGATCGTTGTTGCTGATTTCCTTGACGGAGATGGAGACGGTTGGTTTTGACTTGCCACAGCTGGTGGTGTATTGACTACAGAATTTCCAAATCTCGCGGGATGTGTGGTAACCTCTATTGGTTGGCTCGTGGTCTCTTTCCGGTACTGCTGCCAAGATGCAATCGGCGTCACATTCGCCTCCGCTGAACTTGGTGACAGTGGCGCTTTCTACCGTATAAGATGTTTTTTCTGTCGCCTTGTTGTGGTCGGCCCATGTTTTGACGCGTGCCTCTGCGCCTGCCCACATTCCATTTGCGGAGAAACTAACGACGCCGTCGCTTGTTCCGTGGGTGTGGATCAATGGCAAAGGACGGGCGTTTTGGTTCACGTCAGTACCCATATAACCGGAAATCGGAGCGAAAGCGGCGAATACGTCGGGTATTTGGTTCATGCAATGGTAGGTGAACATACCTCCCATGGAGAATCCGCTTAGATAAACTCTGGTCAAATCGACTTTGTATTTTTTGTATATTTCTTGAATGACTTCTTGGATGAAGTCCACGTCATCGTTTCCGTTAATATCCCAATCCACGTTGCTACCCCTCATAATCGCGGCAGGGTAGGCTACGATAAAGTCAGCTGTGTCGGCGACAGTCTCCCATTGGGTTAAATCTCTTTGGTAGTTGATGTCTTGGTCTCTACCATGGCAGGAAATCATCAACGGACGGTTGGTGTGTGCTCCGTTCGGCGCATAGACGGCAACTTGCCTATTTTGTACGTAGATGTCCACATATTTGCCTGTTGTGACGCCTGTTAATAGTTCCTCTTGTTGGGTAGAGGAACCTTGTTCTCCAGTGCCTTGACCGCCAGTACCTTGTTCTTCCGTGTTACCTGCGTCGCTCGCTTTCTTGAAGTTGAGGTAGTCGATATCCACGTAGTTACCGGTAATCTCCAGTTTCAGGATATGTTTGCCTTTGGATATTTTCTGCAACTTGGTGGTCACGGTTTGGAAGGTCTTCCAGTCGCCTGTGTTAGGCACATCGATGAATCCGCCCGGTGTTCCGTCGGCTCCAGGAATGATGAACTTGTTGTCCATGTACAAGGTGAATTGTGCGTCGCTGTTTCCTGAAGCGACGCTGGATTCTACGATGTATTCGCCGTCTTCTTCAACTTCGACAGTATATTCCAACCATTCGCCTATTTCGGTGTAACCGATAGCCGTAGCGCTCATGTCGACTCCTTCGTTACGTGTGGTCCCGTTTCGGTTCTCTTCGTCATTGTCGTGGTAAGCGTTACCCTCGCCGCCATAATCAAACTCCTCGGCTTCGATTTTGCCCGGAATCTTGAAAGGAGTGCCATTGAAAGGTTTTTGCTCTTCCATGATTTTGATGGTCACTTTCCTTGTCGAGTATTCCTTGCCGCTATTGTCTTTGCCCACGGCCCAAATGGAGTGTGTGCCCTCTTCGATGTATTCCCATTCGAAATAGGTCTGTTCTTTCGCGATGACTTCGTCGTCGGCGTAGATGTCCACGCTGTTGATGCTGCTGTTCTCAACATTCACCGTGATTTCAGCCTTGCCTGGCTCGGACTCTTGAGTGGCGACAACGGAAATGGAGATGTCTGATTGTTGTACTGGATTATCGCCTAACAATTTCAACATAGTCTCCGCATATCTTTGTCCTAATAATTTATAACCGTCCGCACTGAAGTGGTATTGGTCTCCCGCCGCGGCACAGCCGTCCGCCGAGATGACGTGTGCGGTTGGAATCGTGTTGGGAACGGTTTTGATGACGTTGTTATGACCTGAGCAAGGACCGGTGTGGCGTACCTCGCCCACCAGCAAAGGCACTTCGGAAGCTTTCAGACCGAGGTCGTTCAACATGTTTTCGTAGACGCCCTTCAAACGGTTTGGCCAGTTGCTTTGACCACTGTTGGTCTCGCCTTGGTGTACCAGGATACCCTTGATGACACCCTCTTTTTGCGCTTGTTTCGCCAAGTCGATGATACGTCCGTAAGGGTTGCTCCCGTATTCCTTGGCGTAATCCTTCAACCATTGATCGTTCGGGGAAAGCCCATTAAGGTATTGCTGGTATTTATCCTTTTCGAAGAGTTGGATGTCGGCGCCGCCCACAGCGACCACGATGACTCCCACTCTGATGGCCGGGTCAAGCTCCTTTACCAAGGTACGTCCGAAGTAGTCTACAGGACCGAAGCCGGAGTTGCCCAAACAACGTGCCAAAGGCGGATTGGCTGTGTACCATTGCCCTAATTTACGACCGCTGCCGTCATTGCAGCCGTCTGCGCTAAACAACATCTGGAAACGTTCGTCGACACCAGTCTTGTCACTGCTTGGAATCTGAGCGTTCCCTTCCATGTTGGATTGTCCCCAACAGATGTAGATGTGAAAATTCGGGTCTGGTTCCGCATAAGAGAATGCGGTTGTGCCCAAAAGACATAGCAAAAGAACTATGCGTAAAAGTGTATTGTTTTTCATGGCTCAAAAAATTTATTTTTCTATTACTATATATCTAACTCAATAATGGTTTTTCATGACACTCAAGTATACATATTCCAAACATCGCAAATATAAACATTATTGGTTCTACACAATAGGATTTTTTGCTCAATGTATGAGAATAATTTATGATTTGGCTGAGAAAATGAATGGTTTTACGGTCGAAATATTGACGTTTGCTATAATGAGACGGAACGGATAGGAAAATCGTGTCAAATATATGAAAGAAGTAATATTACGGGGCCGATGTGACGCATGATTGCTTGTTTAGAAAGAATAGAACGTTGTAAATAATTATTAAAAATAAGTATCTTTGTTTGATTGAATGAGATGATGCGCTGATAGTTAAAGGAAGGGTTTAATCATGGGAAACAAATACATATTTCTTTTGGGGCTGCTGCTCCTTTTGGGCATAACAGGGTTGAAATACATGGATTGCTATAGGGATTGTGATGTGATTGTGGACAAGGAGTGGACCCATAATGGAGAAAACACTTATTGGTGTAAAGATGTGAAAATTCCGAGGGGAGCTAAGAAGGTTTGCGATGGCGCATTTGCGGATTGCAAGGCGTTGGAACATGTCTCTTTCCCAAGGTCAATGATTACTATTGGCGAGAATGCGTTTAAGAACTGTAAAAATCTCGCGTCTGTAGCCATCCCGGAAAAAGTGGATACAATCGGGAAGGAAGCATTTAGCGGTTGTGAATTGCTTCAGAAAGTGGAACTCCCAGAAACGTTGAAATTCTTGGGAGAAAAGGCTTTTTATAATTGTCTGACCATCAAAACCATAAGAATTCCGGAAGGCGTGGACTCTATACGAAAGGAGACTTTTTATTGCTGTTTTTCGCTTACGGAAGTGATACTCCCCACAACATTGAAGTTTATAGGAGAAGATGCGTTTGCCGGGTGTGTCTCTCTTGAAAGTATGGAGATTCCTGAAAATGTTGATTCCATCGCGCCGGGGGCCTTTGGGGGCTGTGCGGCGCTTAGGAACGTGAAGCTTCCTAAATCATTGGAATAGGAGTGGGTGTACCGTCCTATGATAAAAAAATTTTATTTTTCAACCATGAAACATTTCCATTATTACCTTTTGACTATGGTTGTGTTAGGATTCTTAAACACTGCGTATGCTGCGGAGGGTAAGACCAAACAAGACAAGGATTCGTTGGAGGTCATTGATCAAAAGTGGGTTAGTGCGAATTATGACTATTCTCGGACGACAAGTGTCGTCGTGCCTGAAGGAGTAGAAATCATTGGCGATTATGCGTTCAGCGGTTATGATATGCTGACGAGTGTGACGCTTCCCCAAACATTGAAATACATAGGAGAAGGGGCGTTCGATGATTGCAAGAGACTCAAGAGCATAGTTATCCCAGAGGGTACTATTGTGCTGGAGTCTGCTGCGTTCCGCAGGTGCGAATCGCTTGCCAGTGTGAACCTGCCCCAAAGCTTGGAACGTGTCGGGAAAAATGCTTTTGAAGGGTGCAGAGAACTCGAAAGTGTTGATATCCCAAGCAAAGTATTCTTGTTAGGGGCGGAGACGTTTTTAGGTTGTGAATCACTTCGTAACGTGACGCTTTCTCCTTCGTTGAAACATATTAAGGAAAGGGCTTTCATGAATTGTAAGTCTCTGGTGGGGATGGATGTGCCCGAAGGGGTTCGCATGATAGGAGAAGAGTCCTTTTCGGGGTGTGAATCACTTGCGGAAGTGATG
>CALCUH010000156.1 GCA_937907165.1 uncultured Bacteroidales bacterium
CTGGCATCGCTGACTATTTTGGTACGCCTTTTCAAGTTTAGCGGACACCATTAATTACTAATTGTTTGTTTTCAAGTGATAATTGACACGCAGAGGTTATGTATATAACTTGTTTTGACATAGCATTTGTATCTACAACAAAGGGTAGCCCGATTATTTCGGACTACCCTGTTATTTAAGTTTTCTTGTAAGCGTGAATTACTTCACCTCCCAAGTATCGTTAGTCATCAAGAGCTCTTGGAAGTTGTGGTACTTCTTCTTGCTCTTAACGTCCTCGATTTGCTCCTCGACAGCCTCGTTGTAGGTAGGAGCCTCCACGTCGCGGATGACACCCAAAGCGACTGGGAAGTCAGGACCTTCCATCAAAGCGAGCTTCAATTGGAGGGTAGCGTCCTCGCAGTGAGCGTCGTGAACCAAGATATCCTTCTCAGTGATACCGTTCTCGCCGATTTTCACCACCTTGATTCCGAAACCGTCCTGCATCAAACCGAACTCGTTGTTCTCGCCGAAGATCATCGGTTTGCCGTGCTCCAAGTAGATAGCGTCTTTCTTACGGCCCTCGGGCGTGTAGATGCTACCATGGATACCGTCGTTGAACACAACGCAGTTTTGGAGGATTTCGCAGACGGAAGCACCCTTGTGGGCTTGAGCCGCCTTCAACACCTCGATCGTACCGCGGGCGTCAGTCGCGACGGCGCGGGCGAAGAAATGGCCGCGTGCGCCGAAGCAGAGCTCTGCCGGACGGAAAGGATCCTCAACAGTTCCGTAAGGGGAAGACTTGCTGACGAATCCGCGAGGGGAAGTAGGAGAGTATTGACCCTTCGTCAAACCGTAGATACGGTTGTTCAAGAGGATCATGTTGAGGTCGATGTTACGACGGTTAGCGTGGATGAAGTGGTTACCACCGATAGCCAATCCGTCACCATCACCAGAAATCTGCCAAACGGTCAAGTTCGGGTTGGCGATTTTAGCGCCGGTAGCGATAGCCGCCGCACGACCGTGGATCGTGTTCATACCGTAAGTCGCCATATAGTGAGGCAAACGGCTAGAACAACCGATACCGGAAATCACTGCCGTATCATGAGGAGCGATTCCTATTTCAGCCATTGCCTTTTGGAGTGAAGCCAAGAAAAAGTGGTCTCCACAACCTGGACACCAACGAGGTTGTCCTTTCTTAAAATCTGCTGCTGTATATTCCATAATAAACTAATTAAGAATTAAGAGTTAAGAATTAAGAGTTTGTTTTGTCGTTTTGACGCTAGCCGCGAGAATTGCCACCAATTCGTCGCAATCATTACGTATGGAACCATATACGCCACTCTCTATGTAGTCGCTATCGTGGAGCAAATCCAACCAATATTAAGTCTCGTTCGCTTCTTTGAGTCCGACGGAAAGTTTATTAATGAAATCCAATTTGCTTTGGGCGAACTTGGATTTCCTGACCATCGCTCCGATAGAGGTTCCGCTTCTCAGCAATTGCTTAGAGAGAACAAACTCTTTTTTCTCCTCAGTTAAATATTTATAAGCTTTTATTATTCGAAGAGCGAAAGAATAAGATTTAGTCGTTATCACATTGTCTGTCATAATTCTTAAATCTTAAATCTTAACTCTTAATTATTATTTATCGTAAATTTTAGTAAAGCTATCCACAAGGTCCGCAACCATGAATGGTTGGCCTTTCACCTCGTTGAATTGGAATGGAACGAAGCCATCCACCTTCATACGCAACCATCCGGCCAATTGTCCCATGTTTTGTTCTGCGACAACCACCTTCTTGTACTTCTTCAAGACAGAAGCGGCGTTCTTAGGAAGCGGGTTGATGAATTTGAAGTGAGCCATAGCCACCTTTTTGCCGGCTGCTCTCATCTCGTCCATTGCGGCGTGCAAGTGGCCGTAAGTACCACCGAAACCTACGATAAGGAGTTCAGCATCTTTCTCGTCGCCCTCAACCACCAAATCAGGCACCTCGATCTTGTCAACCTTAGCTTGACGGAGACGGGTCATCAAATCGTGGTTATCAGGAGCCGTAGAGATGGCGCCTGTCTTGTTGTCCTTCTCGAGACCGCCCAAGATGTGTTGGAAACCTTCGCGGCCAGGGACAGCCCAGTAGCGTGAACCTTGTTCGTTACGCATGTAAGGAGTCCAAGTACCCTTCAAGTTCTCAGGGACGTAAGGAGGGTTGATAGCAGGATATTCGTCGAGGTTAGGCAACTTGAACGCGCCGGAACCGTTAGCGACGTAAGCGTCCGTCATCAAAACGACAGGAGTCATATGTTCCAAAGCGATCTTACAAGCCATGTAAGCCGCATCGAAGCAGTCGGTAGGGGAAGTAGCGGCGATCACCGGCATAGGAGACTCACCGTTACGGCCGAAGAGACATTGGAGAAGGTCGGTTTGCTCAGACTTGGTAGGAAGACCCGTAGCTGGGCCACCACGTTGAACGTCCAAAACGACCAAAGGCAACTCCATGATCACAGCCAAGTTCATCGCCTCAGACTTCAAACAGATACCAGGACCTGAAGTGGAAGTACAAGCCAACGCACCGGCGAAAGAGGCGCCGACAGCGGAAGCGCAGCCAGCGATCTCATCCTCACATTGAACAGTCGTCACACCCAAAGATTTGTGTTTGGAAAGTTCATGGAGAACGTCAGTGGCAGGAGTGATAGGATAAGAACCCAAGTAAAGCTTCAAGCCAGCCTTTTCAGCGGCGGCGATCAAACCGTAAGAAGTAGCCTTGTTACCGTTGATATCCATGTAGATACCCTTCTTAGCGCATTTCGTCTCGACAGTATAAGTATGCTCGACGGAAGAGTGGGTATTATGTCCGTAATCGTAACCAGCTTGGATCACCTTGATGTTGGACTCAGCCACGCCCGGTTTCTTAGCGAACTTCTCCTTCAACATATTGAAGGCGATGTTGGTGTCGCGGTTGAACAACCAGCAAACCAAACCGAGGGCGAACATATTACGGCATTTGAGGATAGCCTTAGGATCCATGCCGGAATCAGCCAAACAATCCTTCACCATTTGGGTGATAGGAGCTGCGATCACGTCGTTCTTGATGCCCATTTCGGCGATAGCGTCCAAAGTCTCGAAGTTAGCCTTCTTCAAATCAGCCTCCTTAAAAGAGTCTGTATCGATGATGATGGAGGAAGTAGGCTTGCAGAACTTATATTGAGTCTTCAAGGCTGCCGGGTTCATAGCGACGAGCACGTCACATTTGTCACCAGGAGTGAAAACCTTATTTGCACCGATGTGAACTTGGAAGCCAGAAACTCCCGTTAAAGATCCCTGTGGGGCGCGGATGTCAGCCGGATAATCAGGGAAAGTACAGATGTCATTACCAACTGTAGCGGAAATCGTAGAGAAAATATTTCCGGCCAATTGCATTCCGTCACCGGAGTCGCCAGAAAAACGAACCACCACTTGGTCCAAATCTTCAACTTTTGCCATAACTAATACTGGTCTTATTTAATATTTGTAATTTGAATTCGAGAAAATAACACGCAAAAGTATGAAAACATACTAAATTATACAATGTAAATGTATGAATTTTCAATAATTAGCCTAAAGTATCTGTAAATATTCGGCGTATTGAATATTTATTCGTAAATTATGCGTATAAAAAATGAAGCCTATATAAGAGAGGTGAGGCGAAAGGGGCCATTTTATTGCATATTCACCAATACACCGTCTTTCCAGATACCTTTTGCTATAACCTTGCCGGTTGTGTCGGAATAGACACCGAACCCGTTTGGTTTACCGTTTTTATATTCCCCTTCATATTTTTTGTTATTATAGAAGGAGAAGCCTTTACCCGTTTGGTAGTTGCCGTCTTTCCATGTTCCTTTAAACTGGAGAGCGCCTTCGCTATTATAGAATTCGCCTTCACCGTTGGGAAGATCGTTTTTGAAATTACCGATATATTTACGGCCGTCTTGGTAAAAGTAGGAACCCATTCCCTCTTTTTTACCATCGACAAGTTCACCGTGGTAGCCCCAATCAGGATTAAATTCGATGATATAGACCGGATTAGTTTTTTTGACGCTGTCGGCTTCTCCGATTTTGTGGATTGCTTTGAACTGTTCCGGATATTTTTTCACAGCCGGATAGAGTGTAACGTAAGCGTGTTTAAACCAGTTATCCAAAATGATATGGGTGGCTCTGTTCCTCTTTAAGAAAGACATGATAGTGTCCGTATCGGCATATAAAGGGAAAAGCATAGCCTTTTTATATTTGGAATACATGTAATATGTTTCCGGTTTTCGGCATACCATACGGGAGGTGTCTGGCAGGTTTTCCTTACACCAGTCGATTGCCTCAAAGAAGTTGAGGCAGTTTTCGTCTGAGACGATTTTTTTATAGGAATATTTAGCGAATTCCCTATATGAGGATTGTGCTTTCGATTGAAGCGGCATTAGCCAGAAGAATGCAGCGGTGAGTACGGCAACTGAAGCGATTGGTTTGGCGCAATTCTTCAATTTTTCGGATTTCATTTTTTGGATGGCGAAAAGAGCGATGTTCCATAATCCGTTTAGGAAAAGGAACAATATGATTGGCACCACAGTCACATAGTAGCGTACGCTTGTGTATTGTTCCGGCCAAAACAAGAGGACGCTGAAGGTAACCGCTAAATAGGAGAACAAAAGGAATCCTTGCCATCCTGTATGCCAAAAACCGATTATCACGATGCCAAACACTAGGAATCCGACAATAATATCGGATGCGGAGATAGGGGCTTTGGAATCAAACTCCTTAGTTAAGACTGTTTCAGGAATTAGTTTCGTTAGATATGTTTTTGCGTTGCTATAGACACGGTTGGTCCAATCGGACCAAGTAGCCATTTTCTCGCCGTTTCCTCCTTTTTTCATAAAATCGCCAAAATAGTCGGTTTGATTGTGACCAATGGCGTTATTCCTTATTCCCCATGCGCATTTCGCCACACCGAAAGGTAGGAGTACCAATCCTGCGCAACAAGCGTAATAACAGATTCTTTTGCGGTAAGAGGAAGCCTCTTCCGGTTCCTCTTTTTTTATTTTGAGATATTTATAACCTTGAACGAGAGCGAGGACGGCGAACCACCCGAATACGGCTATGATTATGGAGATACCCATTGTTCGCACGAAGTAGATATAGGCTATTGACAACATCATTCCCACTAACGCCATCACGTCCCATTTCGAGTATTCTCGGAATGAATTTTTCTTGTATAGTCTTATGGCGAAGGTGATCACTAGTGTCGTCAACAGCAGGAACAACATCTCGCTCATCATGATAGTGGACCAGCGGAGCAAGTCCTTTTGGACACAGAAAAGCATGGCAGCGGCAAAGGCGATGATCACGTTATTTCGGGTCACTTTTTTCATCAGGTAAAAAAGTAACACGATTGATGCGAGCAGCAAGACACCGTTCGCTTTTTTTATTGGCAAGAAATTATTTCCGTCTGTGAAGTTTAGTAGTACGCTGATGAAAACCGAATATCCTGGCGGGAAATGTGTGTGTGGTTTGACCTCAAAACCGATGATGTCGGAATAACCCGTTCCGTTGTGTAGTGATTGCGCCAAAGAATAATAGTGGATGTTGTCGCCGTTCATATCCAATTTCTTGTCGAATATGGCATCATAATTTATGTAGAACGTGACAGCGATGATCGATAGCAGGAAAAGGTGGAAATATTTATTAATCAATATAGATTTTATTGTTTCTGAAAATGGGCGAGCCGTTTCCTGATTGGATTTTTTATTGTTATTGTTTTGAACCGAGGATGGTTTGCTGTTTTTTTGTTTCATGGTAAATCCTTATTTATTGCAGAATCTATATTTTATTAATGTTAGTATTGCTTCTACCCCGTCTTTCCAACTGATTTTTTTCCCTTCGTCGATTGAACGTGGATAATATTTGATCGGAATCTCCGGAATTTTATATCCTAGTTTAGCCACTTTAGCTGTCACTTCGGGGCAGAATTCGAATCGTTCGCATTCAAGAGGGATGTTTCGCAAAAGTTCAGCGTCGAACATTTTGTAGCAAGTTGGCTCGTCGGTTAAATGTTGTCCGTACAACAAGTTCGTGATTGCCGAAACGGTTCGTCCTCCCCAATAAAAGGACATGTAGGAGTGGGAATTGTGTTTGTTGAGGAATCGCGATCCATAAATTACTTTTGAATCATGTTCCGATATGTATTCCAAGAGTGGAATGAAGTCTGCGGGATCATATTCCAAATCCGCATCCTGGACCACCATGACATCGCCGGTTGCCTTTGAGATAGCAGTACGTATGGCAAATCCTTTCCCTTTGTTCAGCTCATGGCGGACATATTTCAAGTCCGCATTCGGGTAAGTATTACGGAATCGTTCCACTTCCTCTTTTGTTCCGTCAGCCGAGGCATCATCCACTACGATGTATTCTTTCTTTATCCCCAATGGTAAAGATACTTCCTCCACTTTCTCTAAGATCCGAAAGATTGTGGATTCTTCGTTATAGGCAGGAATTAGTATGGATAATGTTTTGTACATTCAAATTAGAATACCTACACTTAATGTAAATTACAATTCAAAGATAATATAAAATCGGAATCAAATAGATTCCTTTACGAATAAAGTCTTTGTGACAGAATTCGTATAGGGAATAATGTCAGTTCCCAAGATTGGGGAAGTATTCTCTGATTTTTTTGATTATCGTGTCCGTATAAATAATCGCCCCATCATGGTTCAGATGCAAAATATCCTTAAAAAGTTGGGGGGATTGCTGGAAAAATTCCATGTATCTGTAGTCTAAATAGGGTATGTCGTTTTCTTGGCATAGGCTTTTTACGAGTTGTTCCGAGAGTTTATTGCGCTCTGGGTTTTCAATCGTGTATATCGGAGAATCTACGATTAAAACGTTTATATTTTTTTGTTTGATTTTCTCGAGTGTTTTCTTGAATATCTCAACTTTAAAAGCGTCTAAAGTGTCAACTATTAATTTTTCTTTTTGGATTATCGTATCGTTCCCTTTAATGGTGATGTGCAAAGGCGTATAACCTTTCATATCATCTTTTACCGGTTCATTTGACAAAATGTGGCGGATGAACATGATGAAAGCGACATTGTTGTAGCGATATATGTTCGAATGCATCTTATATTTTGTGATTTCACCTTCTTTTTTCAAGATTGTTTCCCGCATCATGTCGTATTGGTAGTAATACGGGTGTAGTGCGGTAATAGGATCGGATTGTTCTTTCAACAAACCATTGGTGTTCATTTCCCAAATGATAAGTTTTGGGGTATAGCGTTTCATGACGGCGTCGATCGCACAGCATTGATATGAGAGGAAGTAACCGTCTCTTCCCACATTATAGGTGGACATTTTCAATGAATCTTCCAACATAGAGGGGACATAATGGTGTCTTCCTCTGGAAGAACCGAAAATTAGGATATCGTCCGAAACAGATTTCATCGTGTAATCGGTTAATCCGATTTCAAATCTGGCAGGAATGGTATCCATATTGTCAAAATACTTCCCGAATACGAAATCAATAACAACCAAGATGGCAATAATGATAAAAATAGATTTTATGATTTTTTTCATTTCCCTAACTCCCATTAGAATTGAAAATAAATAAACGAAGATCCATCCAACTCGCCGCAGGCCAGGATGTAGCAGATAAGCGTTATGTAAGTCGCATATCTTATATAAACATTTTTATTGTTCATTAGGCTAAACCGCCATTCGTATTCGTCGGCATGATCTTTAATGATCATGATAATCATAGAGACGAATCCTAAAAGGATAATACGGAATTCAGCGATATATGGCATGTCGTGGTATGTGAATATTGAATGTATGACGTAGGCTGCGTCTTCGATGGAGTCGAGTCTGAAAAAGATCCATGCGAAGGATACAAGGTTAAACGTCACGAACATTCTGATCAAGTTCGCCATGGAAAATTTCGAATCGATTGATTTAATTTTATCACCATATATTTGACGTTCGATCACCATTACGATTCCGTGCAACGCACCCCATATCAGGAATGTATAAGCTGCGCCGTGCCATAGTCCGCTAATGACAAAAACGATGACCGTGTTAAACATCCAACGGAGTTTTGGGACCCGGTTGCCTCCTAGAGGGAAATAGATATAATCGCGGAACCATGTGGTCAGTGATATGTGCCATCTTCTCCAAAAATCTGTAACGGTCTTTGCGAAGTATGGACGATGGAAGTTTTCCTGCAAATCGATGCCTAAGAGTTTGCCCGAGCCAATGGCTATTAATGAATATCCGGCGAAATCGGCGTAAATTTGTACAGTGTAGAATAGTTGGGCAAGGAAGAGTGAGGTTCCGTTGTGTTTGTCATAGTTGTTAAAGATAGTATCGACATATAGTCCCCATTTATCTGCCACACATGTTTTTATGAAAACGCCCCATAAGATCATTTTGCAAGCTTGAGAGCAGTTTTCAAAAAGCAAATCCCTTTTTTGGAAATATTGAGGCAATTGTTTGGTCGAACGGCTGATAGGTCCGCTTAAAAGGGAAGGGAAGAAAGTCACGAAGGTGAAGTAGGCCAGCCAATCTTCTGTCGGCTCAATCTTCTTTTGATAGATGTCGATGACATAGCTTAATGCGGCGAATGTATAGAAACTAATGCCGACCGGCAGCACGATTTTGAGTGTCGAGATATTCAGGTCGATGCCTACTAGGGAGAATATATCCACAAAGGATTGGATGAAGAAATCCAAGTATTTGTAGTATATCAATATGCCTAAGTTCAATATTAAGGCGGACAGCAGCAATCCTTTGCGTTTTTTCGCACTCTCGCTTTGGAAGATGGCTCGACCGATGAAGAAGGTGGAGCCTGTCGTGACAAGGAGCAAAACCATGAACCGCCAATCCCACCAAGCGTAAAAGACAAGGTTTGCCACAAGCAGGAAAGCATTTTGCCAATTCTTATCTTTGTTGAAAAAAGTCCAATATATAAAAAAAACAATAGGGAGAAAAAGCAAGTATGCAAAGGATGTGAGTGTCATATAAAATGTCTATTTTTAAACCATATATAGCAATTCAGGAAAAAACGGTTTACGTTTTTCAAAAACGTATGCAAAGGAAATAAAAATTGGACTAACTCGCAACTTTATAAACGTCATCTTCACTACAGATGTCGTTAATCGTTTAATTTTATTCTACATTGACGCGAATTGGCGTGCCACAACCGCAAACCATAGCCATTCGCAGCGTCTGTCATTTTCAGGAAAACATATTTTTCTCCGGAATATATCTCCTAGCATTCGTTTTCCCATTTATTTTTTATCTTTACAAAAAAAAGAATGGTATGCCAGCAATTTTAAAAACAATGCTTATCGTTGTCGTTTGCGTTGCTCTTTTCCTTTTCCTTTTCGGAATCTTCTTTTTGTTGATTTCCGTATTACACGATACCTATGGGAGGAAGGAGGAGACCTTTCGCGGTAAACTGACTAAAGCGAAGAAATATTTAGGGAAACTCCAATGGTTTGACGATTTGAAGAGTGAGGGAGGAATTACCGAAGAGTATGTCACCAACAGAGATAATCTACGACTCCATGCCTATTTCATTTCTAAGGAGAATGCGGTGGGTACGGTAATTTTGGTGCATGGTTATTCTGGATGCGCATTGCAGACCATCCCGCAGGCGAGAGTCTATCGGGAAGAATTTAATTACAATGTAGTGATGCCGAATCTCGCCCATCACGCCCATAGTGAGGGGCGGGTAACACAGATGGGATGGAAAGATCGTCTTGATGTCATCCAATGGATCGATGTGGTGAACGAGAAGTTTCGCGGCGCAGACGGTCAGCCTTTGCCCGTCATCCTCCATGGCATCTCTATGGGCGGGTCCACTGTCGTGATGGCTTCGGGCGAGAAGATGCCGGGAAATGTGAAGGGTCTAATAGACGAAAACGGTTTTCAGTCGGCGGAATCGGAATTTATACATGAAATTAACACGAAACTCCATCTGCCAGGCTTCCCGTTTTTCCAAGCCGCTAATTTTGCGGCGAAACTATTTTTAGGTTGGGCGTTCACCGAGGCGGACGCCATCAAAATGATAAAGAAATCTACTCTTCCCGTGATGATTATCCATGGAAACTGTGATGAGAGAGTGCCTCTTTCCAATGGTAAAAATCTGTATGAAGCAAAGGTGGAAGGTTACAAGGAGTTATGGATTGTACCTGGTGGAGAGCATATCACCACAATCAAGCAATATCCTGATGAATACATAAAAAAGGTGGCGGACTTCCTTCAGAAAGCCATCGCCACCTCAGTAGGTTAATTTCTTGTCTATTAAAGAATATCCATCGCCTCACGGAGCGAGTGGATTTCATATTCAACCGGTTCCGTCGCTTTGAACGATTCGGGATGGCGGTTGAAGAACATCGCCGGAAGCCCCGCTGCTTTGGCGCCCATAATGTCTGTGGCGAAGTTGTCTCCTATCATCAAAGTCTCTTGAATTGATGCCCCTGAAGTGCGAATGGCGTAGTCGAAATATTCCTTGCTTGGTTTATTCGCACCTGCGTCTTCAGACAGGATGATACCGTCAAAAGCGTCTAATAGATTGGAAGACTTTAATTTACGATATTGCACTTCGTGGAATCCGTTGCTGCACATATATAAACCATAGCCTTTTGACCGAAGGTAAGCCATCAGTTCGTGGGCACCCTCCACGACGCCCGGTTTGTCTGCGCAAAAATTCAAAAAGACGTCGCTCACCTCCAGACAGAATTCCTTAGTCGGTTCAAAAGGCTTTCCGGAAGAGTCTCGTCCATCGGAAAGAGGGCGTCTGAAACGTTCCACGATAAGATAGTCGCGCTCGATTTCCCCTTTGGCGTAGGCGTCCCAAAGTTCCACATTGGTCTTCCAATAAGAGCGGTAAAACACATTGGGGTCTGGGAAGTAGCGTTTGAACTGGAAATGGTCGAACATCTCCCTTAGGGAAAGCTCGGCGTTCCCTCTCGTGTCGTACAACGTATCGTCGAAATCGATGAATAAAGTTTTATACATAATTATAGGTTTTATCGACGCGAAGATAATGAAAAGAGGTGTATTACATCCATTTAGGGAAGGGCACTTCTTTCAGTGAAACGAAAAAAATTCCGTATAAAATTGTCTATGTTTAAAATAATAGTCTATATTTGCATCGTGAGATTGTGAGTTAGGAAGAAAAGTAACAGACGTTAGTTATTCGATATATTTGAGTTAGAAGTTTCTGATTTTTCATAACGATTGAATGGATTGGCTATCTGCCCAATGTGTTTTTCGTGTGCGGAATCGTGAGTTATTCAAACTTAGTATATAGTTTTACCATAAAAAAACACGACATATTATCATGGAACAAGTTTGGAGGAATTCATTATAAGGCGGTGGATAATATTGTGGTATGATTTTTAAGTATTTGTTATTCAATATATTATAAATTTAAATTATAGCAACATGAGCAGAAAAACACAAAAATTGCGTCGGGTGCTGACTGGCGCGCTAACGGTTGGAGCTTTGACGTTTTCGGGTTTCAACGTTTTTGCCGTTGATCCTTGCGAAATGAATTTGGAGATGAAAGTAAATCAAAATGCGCAGAATGGCGGTACACACGACATTCCTGGTACACCTTACAATTACGAGATGTGGACGAATTCGCCTGGTGGAAGTAATACTATGACGTATAGTGCGAACGAGGATTACTTCCAGTTCCGCGCAAAATGGAGTAATCCGGACGACTTGCTTTGCCGTCTCGGTCTATATTGGGGAACTGGTCCGAAGCCGGATGAACTGAAGGGCGATCTTCATTGTGATTTCAACTACGAGGTCGGTCAGGGTAGTTCCGGAGGTGGTTACAACTACATTTGTATCTACGGATGGACGAAAGTTCCGAATGAGGTAGAGTATTATATTGTTGAGAATACGTTCTTCGGATCGACAGCTAAACAACAAGGATTGTATTATAACACGTCGTCTTTAGGTACGTATACGATGGATGGCGACACATACGAATTGTGGAAAGGAACGCGTACCGGACCTTCAATTTCCGGAAACTCTACGTTTACTCAAGTATTTGCCGTAAGAAAGAGTATTCGTAAGTGTGGCCACATTTCGATATCCGCCCACATGAGGAAGTGGAAGGAAAAGGGAATCACTTTAGGTCAACTCTACGACTGCAAGTTCCTTTGTGAGGTAGGTTCGGGTTCTGGTAGTTTTGATTTGAAGTATGGTAAAATTTGGGTTGGTGATGCTGATAGCAATGGCATCAGTTTTTCATCTCCTGAATCTGGCAAGAAATTTTCGGAAGGAGACGAAGTTACATTCACTTTGAAGCCAGACACAAAAACAGAAGTGAAATCAATCGATATTACGGTTGATGGCAAAAGCATCGCCAATTTGACATCTTCTCCATGGAGCACAAAATGGACAGCGACCGCCGGCAGCCACACGGTAAAAGCAACTGCTACTTTGGCCGACGGGAAAAAAGTTGAGGCTTCTACAACCGTTCGTGTCAGTGAACCTCAAGCTCCTTATAAGAGTGCATTCGCGATTCCGGGAACTGTCGAAGCTGAGGATTATGACAAAGGTGGTCCGGATGAGGCTTATGGCGATTCTGACGAGAAGAACGAGGGTGACGCCAAATATCGTACAGATGAGTTTGTTGATGTCGTAAAAGCGGGTAATGGTATGGCTGTCGGCTATACTACTACTTCGGAATGGTTGGAGTATACGATAGATGTCGCTGAAGCAGGCAAATATGATGTTGAGGCTAGCATGTCTTGTGGTAGTGGCGATCCGACGATTGACCTTTCTGTTGATGGGAAAAAATTAGCTTCTTTGACTGGTACAGGGAAAAATAACGATTGGGATACTTATGCCTCAGCAAAGGGGTCCGTTGAATTGAGTGCGGGTAAACAAATTTTGAAGGTTAGCATCAAAGCCGCAAATACCAACGTGGATTATATCAAGTTCACTAAAGCAGGTACTTCCTCTCAAGAAGGACAACAGCAACAACAGGAGCAGCAAACAACTCATGAATCAACTACCGAAGGAAGCACCGCTTCCAACGATCCGGGCGTTTACCCTATCTCGTATAGTGTCGAAAACACGGGAGCTGGCTGTCCTGACCCTGTTTCGTTAGATAAAAACAAATTGAAGTCTTGCAAGACTCTTCCTAGTCCGTTTGAATGGGCTGATGGTAGCGGAAAAGTAACTGATTTCTGCGACTGGTCTTGCCGTCGTAACGAAATCAAGCGCGAGATTGAGTATTGGGAAATCGGAGAGAAACCTAAGTTCGACAAATTGGAGGCTTCCTACTCGGGCGGCACATTGACCGTGAAGATCTATAACGGCAGCAACAGCTTGACCCTCACATCAAAAATATCGGTTCCATCGGGGAATGGACCTCATCCTATCGTTATCGGTATGGACGGGAACACGGGTAGCATCTCTTCCTCATATTTCTCCAAATGTATCCAAGTTCCGTTCACCCACTCCCAAATCGCCGAATACAATAGTGGTATGGGTGGTGGCGGAAGGAGCCAGAACGATCCGTTCTACAAGCTTTACCCAGGCACCTTCAACACGAAGGCGGACTATTGCGCTTGGTCTTGGGGTATTAGCCGTCTCATCGATGGTCTGGAGATCGTAAAGGACCAAATCAATGCGGACCTTGGACACATTGCGGTGACGGGATGCTCTTACGCCGGTAAGATGGCGCTTTACGCAGGTGCGTTCGACGAGCGTATCGCTTTGACCATCGCTCAGGAGTCAGGAGGTGGAGGTATCAACTCTTGGCGTGTAAGCTCGGAAATCGGTAGTGACGTGGAGGGAATCTCCAATACTAACTATGATTGGTTCCTAAGCAGTTTTAAGAGCAATTTCCAGTCGCAGATCGACAAGTTGCCTTACGACCATCATGAGTTGATCGCAATGATTGCTCCACGTGCCTTCTTGGCATTCGGAAACCCTGACTATGTATGGTTGGGCGACGCTTCCGGTATCGCATCGTTGAAGGCAGCGGAAGAGGTTTGGAAAGCTATGGGTATCGAAGACCGTTTCGGTTATGTTGTTGAGGGAGGTCACACACATTGTTCGGCTTCCAGCAACCAGAACAAGGCGGCTCAGGCGTTCATCAACAAGTTCCTTCACGGTGACAACTCACAGAACACTAAGGTCCGCACAAGCACGGTTAACAGCAACCACAGTAGCGGCAAGTACGATTGGGGTAACCATAAGATCGTCAACAATGGTTGCGGAAACACTTCTGGTAGTGAAACGATTGTTATTGATCAATTTACGTCTGCAGAGGGTTATAGCCTATCTCAGAATACGCCTAATCCAGCCAGCGACGAGACATCATTCGAATTCTCTATCCCTGAAAACGCTTATGTGTCCATCGCATTATACAATCAGTTGGGTGTGAAGGTGATGGACATTGCGGACGAAGAGTTCGAGGCTGGAATCCACACGATGAGCTTTGACGCATCGATGCTCCCTGCCGGAGTCTATCATTACGTTATGATTTCCAACGGGTTCATAGCCAACAAGTCTCTATTGAAGAAATAAATGCAAACATAACACTGTTTTTGGGCAGGTTATTCCTATGTGGAGTAGCCTGCCTTTTTCTATTTTCCACTGAATATGAGCCTAAAAATCGCCTAATCGCATTAGAACCTTCTGCCGCCGCCTCTCAAAATAAATTTTTTCAGTATTGCGATTGTTATTATTTTAAATGCTTAACAATCAAGTGACTGCATACGGTTTGCAAAAATAATGCAGCCCGGTTTGCCGAAAAATTCACCCATAATTGCCGAATTACTCATATTGGAAGAGATAAACCCGCCCTATATTTGCCACCGATGAAAGTTTGAGATGTGTTGTTGTCGAGTATAGATGGACAGCGGATTTTGATTTTAGAATTAGAAGAAGTATCATGAACCATTAAACACACTACATTATGAAACATTTATACACTTTTAAAAAAGGGATGACGCTCCTTGAGTCACTCGGGGAGGGTATTGCTAACTTCGGAAAACGAAACACTGCATTATTGCATGAGAATTTATCAACTTTAAATCAAATAGAAAACCAAATGAACAAAAAAACTTTCGAGTTGCGTCGTATGCTTACAGGCGCGCTCACAGCTGGAGCTTTGGTTTTATCCGGCTTCAACGCCTATGCGGCTGATCCATGTTCAGTGACTCCTAATGTGAGTGGCGGACAGAAAATCAGTTTGCAGGGTAACCAAAACATCGGTAACACGCAGACCGGTTACAGTTATGAGGTATGGCGTAATGGAGGCGGCTCAGGCTCCATCACCATTTATAATCAGGATGCAGCCTTCAAGGCTGAATGGAACAACGCCGGCGACTACCTTGGACGTGTCGGAAAGTCTTGGGGTAACAAGCCTTCCGTCGACAACTTGGGAGGTAACCTCGTCGCTGAATATCAATTCATAAAAGATGGAAATGATGGCGGATCTTATTCTTATGTCGGTATCTACGGATGGATGGATAATCCGCAAATCGAGTATTATATTGTAGATGACTGGTTGCATGATAGAGGTACGCCGGGCGGAAACTACATGGGAAGAGAAGTTGGTGAAATCAAGGTGGATGGTGAAACTTACAAAGTTTGGACCGGAACCCGTACAGGTGAGTCAAAATGGGGTAGCTCCACATTTACTCAAATTTTCAGTATCCGTCAATCACGTCGCCAATGTGGTACGATCCATATCTCTGAGCACTTCAGACAATGGAAGAAATTGGGCTTGTCTCTTGGTGGTTTGATGGAGGCTCAAATCTTGGCTGAAGCAGGTGGTGGATCAGGTTATGTTGATTTCAGGTATGCTAAGATGGAAATCACTAACGATTCTAGCGACGGAAACGATGGAGCTAGCTCCGGTGGCAACACTGGTGGCAACACTGGCGGCAATAGTAATCCTTGGGGTGGCAACACTGGCGGCAACACTGGTGGCAATAGTAATCCTTGGGGTGGCAATACGGGTGGTAATACAGGCGGTGGAAACACAGGCGGTAACACTACTACTACCACTACCACTACCACAGAACCAGTTAACCCATGTAATCAAAAAACAAAGTTTTCTGGGGGTACTGCCGTTAACGGAAATGGTGTAAAGGATGTTGGTAATGGTTATAGCCTTGAGTTGTGGAATGACCAAAGCAACCCAGGTTCAATGACGGTATTTGGTGGTGACGCAGAGTGTGCATTTAAAGCAAGCTTTAATAACTCAGGAGACTTCCTCGCTCGTGTTGGTTATTACGATGGCGCAGCAACAAAGAAACATGCATCTCTTGACCCAATTGTTGCTGGTTACAACTACACTAAGAACGGAGGTGGATCACAATACTCCTACATCGGTATTTACGGATGGACCAAAAACCCATTGGTAGAGTATTACATTGTGGACGATTCCTTCGGAGGTAGTGGTAACTTCTGGGGCGCAAGCGACAAAGGAACTTACACAGTAGATGGTGTTACTTACACATTGAAGGTGGGACAAAGAACAAATGCTCCTTCTATCGAAGGGGATGGTAAAAACTTCCAACAAATTTTTGCCGTTCGTTCTTCCTACACAACTTGTGGAACTATTAACGTTACAAGTCACTTCGAAGCTTGGGAGAGAATGGGTGTTACACTAGGTGGTGTATACGACTGTAAACTCCTTTGTGAATCAGGTGGTGGATCAGGTTCTATCGAATATTCTTACGCTTCCATGTGTTGGAACGGTTGTAAAGGTAAGGCTTCCATCTGTGGTGGAATGGCGCCTCCTGAGCCAACTGAGCCAGAAGGTCCTTACAAGGATGTGATTTCTATCCCTGGCAAGATTGAGGCTGAGGACTACGATAAGGGTGGAAACGGCTTCGGTTATTCCGATAGTGACGACGAGAATGAAAGCGGCGAATACCGTAAGGATGGTGTTGATATCGAAGCAGGTGGTACTGGCTACGCAATTGGTCACACAACGACTAGCGAATGGTTGAAGTATACTATCAAAGTGGAGAAATCCGGCAATTATGATATCTACGCTAACGCATCTAATGGTTCAACTGATATCGAAATCAACCTCGAATTGGATGGTAAGTCATTGTGCACTTTGTCTGGTACAGGAAATGGCGGAAACGATTGGGACACATATAAACTCATTTCTAAGAAAGGCGTATCACTCTCTGCTGGCGAGCACACTTTGAAGGTGAAATTCGGTACGATGTACTGTAATATCGATTACCTTGAGATTGTTGAAGAAGGTGGTTCTACTACAGGTGGTGGTTCTACTACAGGTGGCGGTTCTACTACAGGTGGCGGCTCTACTACAGGTGGTGGTTCTACTACTGCTAACACTGGAGCATCTACTTTCTTCGACGAGAACGGCGCATACTTTGGTCCTGAATGTGAGAAAGACGGTACTCAAAAGAGCGGTGCCTTCTACACTGGCG
>CALCUH010000157.1 GCA_937907165.1 uncultured Bacteroidales bacterium
CTGTAAGCAAAGTTGTGATCGTGTTCATACCATTTATAGATGCGGATGCTTGTGTAACTACTTCCACTTCCTTCAAAACAATAATTACTTGACGGCTGATAGACAATTCGATTTGTTTTTCCCAACGCTTCACGCCAGAAGTCTTCTCTCCGCAAATCCGTTCGAACTCCTTCGGATGGGGCGTCAGAATCGTCTTAGGCGGCAACAAGTTCCACAAAGCGGGATTCTGTCCCATGATATTCAGCGCATCCGCATCCATCACGAGCGGTTTATCCTTCGCACACTTCAGAAGCCCTTCAAGCGCCGATTGGGACGCTACCGCAGTTCCCAATCCAGGGCCGACACCTATAGACGTATATTTCGAGCAATCGGGCACCGAAGAGAAGCACTCGTCGCTCTCGTCCGTTCCGACAATCGCCTCCGGCACACTCATCTGCAGCACTTCCCTACAAGAACTAGGCACCTGTACCGAAAGGAGTCCGCATCCGGTACGCAAAGCGGAACGGGAAGCTAAGATGGCGGCACCCGTCATCCGCCGCGAGCCAGCAATCAGCAAGGCATGACCGCAGGTGCCTTTGTGGGAGAATTTGCCACGACAACGAAGGGGAGGTCTCACATCCGCCTCGTCCGTTAAGTGATATGGTGAAACCGTTTCAGCGATGGCACGAGGATGCAACTGGATGTCGAGCACCTTCACATCCCCCACATACGCTTCATTTTCCGGCAAAAGGAATGATAATTTAGGGAACTGGAACGTCAACGTCCGATTCGCCCTCACAATCGATTCAACATCATTGGAACTATTATCCTCGCCGAACAAACCGGAAGGGAGATCGATAGAGACGACAAATCTCCCGCACTCGTTGATGCGCTTAACGATATCCGCATAGACACCAGACAAAGGACGGTTCAGCCCAGAGCCAAACAGTCCGTCAATCACCCAATCCTCCGTTATCGACAATTGGTCTACGGAAACGATCTCACGGACGCTTGCGGGAAAACGAGCCGTCAAATCCGAGAGCGCAGATTGGCAATCAGGCGAAAGCTTATTCTTGGGATTAACCAAAAACACAGAGACAGGTCTGCCTATCAGCAAGAGCAGACGAGCCACCACCAACGCGTCACCGCCGTTGTTTCCGCTACCGGCGACCACACAAAAAGAGGTGTCGTCAGCCGCAGTCGACAACAACTCCTCAAAAAGCGCCTTCGAAGCGCGTTCCATCAAATGATAAGAAAGAATCGGTTCGTATTGAGCCGTCAAAGCATCAATCTGCTTTATCAGATTCGTTTGAAATATTTTCATCGTCTTCCCTTGGTTTATCCAAAGACTCCATCAAAACGGATTCGTCATCCGCCTCTCCCACGACCGGGGTAGCCACCTTCGTGACAGGTGTGCGCAAATAGACGCGGGCGGCACCCGTTATCGCGACGTTATGCGTCAAAGACTCACGCTGATCGGCGGTAATAATATCATGTTTCAATAATTTATCACCCAGCAAATCGAAATAGCCGTAAAGGAAAGGTTTCAACTCTTGGTTTTCATCGAAGAACCACATGAATTTTTTCGGGCGAGGGATAATGCTCGCCATGAAAATAGCCTCTTCGGGAGTCAACTCCGAAGGCTCCTTCGCGAAATAGAAATGCGACGCCTGCTTCGCTCCGAAGATGTGAGGCCCCCACTCTATCGCATTCAAATATATCTCATACATACGGTCCTTCGTGAGCAACCTATTGTTTTCGATGAGCCATACGATCATCGCCTCCTCCAGTTTGCGCGCAAGCGTCTTTTCCCTACTCAGCCAAAGGTTTTTCACCAACTGCATGGAGATAGTACTTCCGCCCCTGACGAAACGCTTTTCCTTCACATCCTTAGCAATGGCGGCGTTCAAAGCAGTCTCCAAAAAACCTTTATGCACATAAAACAGACCATCCTCCGAATAGAGGACAGCATGCTTCAGATAAGTGGAGATTTCGTCCAAAGGCGCAAAGTCAGGATTCTCTTCGCCTATCAGGAAGGAGGTCTCCTCCACGCCCTTGTCATAGAAATGATAGACAAACGGACTCGCTACAGAACGGAAATCCGTCGCACCGAATTTATCGATAGAGAACCCCAACTTGCTTAAAGACGAAGAGAACTTCACACTATCTATGGCGTTCATATCCAAATCGAAGGAGAAATCATAAGCCAGGGAACCATTCGTTTTCATGCCCTCCAAGTGAGGGAAGACATCTTTCGGAAGAGCGTCGAAAAGCGGTTGCGCCAAAAAGCTGTCACGATGAAACTCCACATGAAAATGCGGCAAAGAATCCTTATGCTCATAAAGAAGATACGGATGGAACGAGAACCCGTTGAACGAGAAGGTGCTGGCACTATCCAACACAAGTTTTTCGTAAGGTTCGATGGTGGCATTGATAAAGTAATCAAAATCAATGGAACGGAAGTTCACAGGTGCGGAAGCCAATCTGGCGTAATCCACACTGAAGTCCGAGAACGACACATTTCCCTCCCACTCCTCATTGGTCTTATTAGAGGCGAAACTGAAATACATGGTATCGAACGAAACAGAGATATTCTCCCCGCCCTTTTCGAAGGTCAATGGCAAAGATGCGCTCGTCGTCGGATAGATCCGCAAAGAGCTTAGTTGCTTGTGTGGATTGTTCAAGTCACCACAAATGACGAAACTCTTCTCTGTGGTTTGTCCCTTCTTATCCGTCGACTCATACAATAGCACACTCTCAAGCGTCCCGTTTTTCAGGGAAGACTCGGGGAAGGAGACTGTAAATCGGCAGCTGTCCCTATAGCCGAGAACCATCGCATCAGAGACGGACATATTATCAGGGAAGAAACCCAGGAGTTTTTCATACAGCTTCACGCAGGAAGACAACGGTCCGCTTTTACCGTCTGTCGTTTCCACAGAATCTTTGCGGAGACGTAGAATCGGAGTTCCGTTAATATCATTATAACAAAGCCTAACATTCTCAAAATCAAAACTTTCCACATTTGCGTTAAAACGGAACAGATTACTAAGTTTAAACTTTAGGGAAGCTTTTTTCACCGTCAGGAACGTATCCTTTTGGGATGTAATCCACACAATATCGGAGACCCGCAAACGATTCACCCCATCCATCTTTAAAGAATGGATAGTAATGGAAGAGGATGTCTTAGCCTCAACTTCTGCCACTCGCTTCTGCACGACCGACCATAACAACTGGTCGCGTTTGGAAAACAACGCATAAGCAGCGGTGAGACATACCACAATCGCCAAACCAATGAAATACAGTTTCTTGTGATTCATTTGCATTTTTACCAATATTGGACAAAAATAATGGAAAACAAGGAAATTGGGAAAAACTGAGCCATTTTTTTGCATATTCTTCCATTTTGCCCGTCCATTTACCATTCGATTTTTTCGATTGGAGACTCTTTTCATGCGTACGATTAGGAATTTTTATGATTTCGGGCATCTACTTTCCTTTGAAGGGAACCTCTTATTGGTTATCTTTATCTATCAAAATCTTATATTGTAAATTCTTTTCCATTAGAAAATAATGAATATAACATACAAAGAGACGCACGACTTCACACGCAAAGATTTGGAGGATTTGTTTCTATCGGTTGAATGGTCGTCGGGACACTTTCCCGACAAACTGGTGATCGCCATGAAAAATTTCAAGACGGTCTATTCGGCTTGGGACGGCGACAAACTAATAGGCATGATTTGCGCGATGGACGACGGAATCATGAACGCCTACGTCCACTATCTTTTGGTCAATCCCGAATACCACGGCAGGATGATCGGCAGAACCTTAGTATCCATGATCAAAGAGCATTACAAGGATTACTTGCGTGTGGCGGTCATCGCCTACGACGACGAACTGCACTTCTACGAGCAGTGCGGATTCGTGAAGAGCGACGACGCCTCGCCGATGTTCATCACCAGTTTATGGACCTAATATTTTATCTTATGGACACGAATCAAAAGTTTTGTCAGAGCTGCGGCATGCCGCTCACAAACGACCTTATCGGCACGGACGCTGACGGCGGTAAAAGCAATGATTACTGCATGTTTTGCTTCAAAAATGGAGTTTTCACCATGGATTGCACCATGGACGAAATGATCGAGCACTGCGCCCAGTTCGTCGACGAAGTGAACAAGCATATGCCCCAACCCATGACGAAGGAAGAGTACAAACAGATGATGAGGGAATTTTTTCCAAAATTAAAACGATGGAAGATATAGACATGGAAACGGAAAGAATCTTGCTTCGCCGTTGGCAAGACAACGACGCTGAAGCTTTATACAAATACGCGTCCGACCCTGATGTGGGACCGCACGCAGGATGGTCCGTCCACAAGAGCGTCGACGAAAGCCGAACGGTCATCAAAGATATTTTCACGAACGACCACACTTGGGCGATTGTGCTGAAAGAGACTAACGAACCGATAGGTTGCATGGGCTATTTCCCTTTCGGAGAAAGTAACATCCCCATCGGCGAGCATGATTGTGAAGCCGGTTACTGGGTGGCGAAACCCTACTGGAACCAGGGAATCTGTACCGAAGCGTTGCGAAAGATGATTGATTATTGCTTCAACGAGAAGCATTTCGACATCATCTGGGCCGACCATTTCACGGGGAACCCTGCCTCAGGTAGAGTGATGGAAAAATGCGGATTCAAAGAGACGGGGATGCTCAATCAATGTAGCCATTTGCTAGGCGGAGAGAAAGATCAAGTGAAGATTTACAAACTCAGGAAACAACCCATACCTTGCGAAACCTGTAAGTTCAGGGCAAAGTACGATCAAAACCCTAAATCACTTCTCGGACGCTTTTGGAGATGGCACATCAAATTTTGTCCAGGCTGGAAAGCCTTCTTTGGCTCGCTGACAGAAAACGAGAAGAACATGTATCGGGAGAAATATAAAATCTGATTTTAGAAAAAAAAAAAATTTATCCATGAATCATAAAGAAAAAGCGTTGGATTATTTCGGCAGGAAGTTTCATTGTTCCCAAGCCGTATTGGCGGCATACGCTCAAGAATGCGGTCTAACGGAAGAGCAAGCGTTGAAACTCGGCGCCTGTTTCGGAAGCGGTATGCGGAAAGGCGAAGTGTGCGGTGCCTGCACAGGCGCTCTGATGGTGTTAGGCGCTTTGTATGGTCAACACGACAAAAGTGACGAACGGAGCCGATCGATAGCCAACGAGGTGAACGACAAAATGATGGATCTATTCAAGGAGAAGTGCGGTTCCTATTTGTGCAACGAATTGTTGCAATGTGACATATCCACCCAAGAAGGTGTGAAAAGTGCGCTCGCAAAGAACTTGTTCACGGAGTTTTGCCCCCTAATGGTCGCTAACGCTGTCGACATCCTGGAACAAATAATAGCGGAGCACAAACAATAAAAAACAATCAAAATTCCTCAAGGAGTTGTACGTTAACAAATCAATGAAAATTAAATTATGATCGAATCCAAAGGTTGGAATTGGAACATGGAATTTGAAGGGAAAGAATCCGTATGGAAGAACCCCTCGCTTGAGAGCTATGGGCTGATGAATCGCTGGGGCACTCAAGGGAAGAAGAAGTTCTTGGACCTCGGATGCGGCTTAGGAAGGCACGCCATACTTTTTGGCAAAAACGGGTTCTCGGTCTCATGCTTCGACATCAGCCATGAGGCGCTTGACTGCACAAAATCTTGGGCGGAGTCTGAAAACCTCACGTTCGATTACCAATGCGGAGAGATGCGCTCCCTACCCTACAACGAGAATAGTTTCGACTGCATACTCGGATGGAACGTGATCAACCACACCGACACGGAAGGCGTAAAAGCTGTGATTTCAGAAATCAAACGTGTCTTAAAGTTCAACGGAGAGTGTTACCTCACCTTCGGTTCGAAAAGCGCTTGGGGCTGGCAACAGGCGTGGCCGATGGTGGACGACAACACCAAACTTAGGATGGAAGAGGGACCTGAATACAAGGTTCCGCACTTCTATGCAGACAAGGAACTGTTGCTTGAGCTTTTTTCAGACTTCGAAATCATCGGACTAACCCATGTGGAAGACTGGGGCAATAACAACAGAGGGGTACATTATCATGTGCTTGTAAGGGGAAGAGATGGATCCATTAATTCAAACAACAAATAAACATGAGTACAGGTTGGTTATTTCTTTTCATCATATTATTCCCGATAGCATTCATCCTTCACGACGGGGAGGAAATCATTACCCAAGAGAGATGGATGTCAACGCACAAAGAATCGTTGTTGGTTAGATTTCCAAACTTAACGCCTATGATTGAACAACTGGCAGGACTCAACACCAAGGCTTTCGCGATAGCAGCTTTGGAGGAGCTGCTCATCATTCTTCTCGCCACCCCTGATTTGCTGTTGGATGTAGCGTATTCCTTCCCGATTTGGTCAGCCCTATTCATCGCTTTCTCCTTCCATCTGTTGATTCATATCGGTCAAGCTATCATCGTGAGAGGATATATTCCCGGCATCATTACCACAATATTATTTTTGCCATACGCCTACACTGGAGTAATAATAATCGCCTCTTTCTATAATGGTTGGATATTGGCGGCTATAACTATTTCTGGCATCATCGCCATGCTTCTCAACCTAAGATTCGCCCACTGGTTGGGGAAAAGAATCGCTGGGACAAAATAATCATTGTATCTTTGTCAAAAGTAAAAACAGATTTTTTCTTAATTAATTGATTGAGAATGACAATCTTCTATCATCTTCCCGGTTTATTCGAGTTTTACGATTTATACAAGGCTTTTCTGCCGCTCTTCCGCGAGCATAGGGAATACTTTTACGATTGGTGTGAAATCGGCTCCATCTACGGTGCCCCGAAGGATTGCATCTGGGGAGGCGGACGGGTCGGGTTTGGCGACGAATCACCTGAAAATGTGGGCGCACTCATAAAGGATTACTACATATCCGCACGTCTCACGTTCAGCAATTCTCTTCTTCGGGAGGAACATCTTTCAGATAAACTCTGCAATTCTATTTGCGCACTTTTTGAAAAAGGTGCGGTTCCAAACGGCATCATCATCCACTCCGATTTGCTGATGAATCACATCAAGACTAAATACCCGAACTTCTATTTCGTCTCTTCGACGACGAAAGTGCTAACCGACTTCAATCAGTTTGAAGCGGAACTGAACCGCGAGGATTTCCGCTTCGTGGTCCCCGATTTCAGACTCAACAAAGATTTCTCTCGATTGGAGACACTATCGGACACACAAAAAAGCAAGGTAGAGTTCCTGTGCAACGAATGTTGTTGGATTGATTGCCACGCGCGAAAGAAATGTTACGAAAACGTAAGCCGCAAAAGCCTCGGAGAAGATTGCGAAGACCACGTCTGCGTCTCGCCCAACGCATCCAAAGGATACCGTTTCTCCGACGCTATGAAAAACCCAAGCTTTATCGGAATCAAAGAGATACAAAACATCTATGCGCCCGCGGGCTTTTCCCATTTCAAGATAGAGGGACGAAGTCTAGGAAGCGCCATTCTCTTTGAAATGCTACTTTATTACATGGTCAAGCCAGAATACCAGCTCAAAGTCCGCGAGGAAATCTATCTGGACAGTTCACTGGATTTATTCTGAAACTTCAAAAATAAGAGAGGAGGAATCGGATACGTTCGATTCCTCCTCTCATGTCATAGAGCATCCACAGCCTTATTTTTCCACCAAGACGCTATTCGGTTATATTTGGAACTGCGATGCGATGTTAACTTGTTATTTTTTCAGGACGACAACCTTTGAGCTCTCGCCGTTTCTCACGATATATGCGCCAGCCGACAATTCTAATTGCTCAAGTGCAGCATTCAAGTTCACCTCCGAGCAAGTAACATTTGCCACCCAAACGCCTTGCATAGAGAGAACATCATACGTTGTCTCCGACAAACCAACTGAAGCGTTCTCCACACCAACAGGATCATCATGTTCGTTTACAGCCTTAAACTCAACTTTATCAATATTGACATAGTCTGCCAAAATCTCCAATTTCAAGATGTGCTTTCCAGCCTCCAATTCGCTGGTCTTTCCTTCGTACTCCACAAAGGTCTGCCAATCACCAGAGTTTTTCACCTTGATACCTTCAGAGATTTCTTTCTCGTCGATGTAAAGCTTGAAAGAAGAGCCGTCGCTACCAGAAGCCGCATAGGCAGTCCACGTATAGCTATCTGTATATTTCACATTCAACGTGTATTCCACCCATTCACCAGTCTTGGTCCAACCCAAAGAATATTTGCCCGTTTCAAACTCTTCGATGTCAACACCATCCTCCGTACGGAATGCTTTACCCTCATCTTGATCATCACTGTCGTGGAAAGCCATACCTTCGCCACCCTCATCATAGAACTCCATCTCGACAACACCAGGAAGTTCATGCGCTTCACCCTTGTAAGGCGCTTGAGGAGCCTTCACCTCAAATGATTTCTTAGCCGAATTATAACTCTTCCCATTGTTGTCCGTCATGACAGCAGAGAACTCGTATTTACCGATTTCCAAATTCTCAACGTTCAATTCGAATGGTTCGTTGTCCAATGTTTCGATCAACTGGTCTCCCTGGTAGAATGCGATAGACTTCACATTTGTTCCAGCCGGCAAAGTCGCTTTGGCGGAAAGCGTAACCGTAGCAGGAGCCTCACCTATATTAGGAGAAAGCGTAAGAGAGACACCAGTCGCGGAATATTTTCCACATCCGTTGGAGTATTGTTTAAAGAAAGCCCACAAGGCATTAGAAGTATGGAACCCATTGTTAGACGGCTCATGGTCACGACCATTTACCGAATAGAGGATAACTTCAGTCTCGCAATCACCATCTTTATAATGAATTTTTGAATAACCATTGCCTGTCGTCTCTTCAGGTGTCATATTACAATTCATCGCCTGAGCATATTTTTTCATATTATCCTTGATACCGCTGTAAGGCATCGTGTTGTCGGACGTTCCGTGGACATGACAAATGGGAACAGGACGAGAACTGGCGGTACTTGCATTCATCAAGTTGTATCCGGAAATCGGTCCGAACGCAGCGATTTTATCCGCTGCTTTATTAATCATGTAATAAGTAAACGCACCACCCAATGAGAAGCCGGACAAATAGACACGTGTCTCATCGATATTATACTCCTTTTTCATTTCCGAAATGATGTCCAACATAAAGTTCACATCGGACATTCCATCAAGGTCCCAACCTGTATCAAAACCCATTCCCCATGCTGTACCTGAAATTCCGACAGGGTACACAACAACAAAGTTGGCAGTATCGGCAAGCGAAGGCCATTGGGTTTGTTGTTTTTGATAGTTGTAGTCTTGATTCATTCCATGGCAGGAAATAATCAATGGTCTATTGTCTGTAAGACAATCTGGCACATACAAAAAATATTGACGGTTTTTTCCTCCCGTACTAATACTTTTCAACCCATTTTGCTTAGCAGCATATCCGCTGAAAATGCTAATTAAAATAGCTAGAATTAATGAATAACTTTTCTTCATGATAATAGTATTTAGTGTAATTAATGGTCGATATAGAGCTTAAGCATCCTCCCAACTTTGCTCTTCTACATGATACTTTTAGAAAACTAACTCCCAAATTGCGTTGCGAAGATAATTTAAATTAAAACAAAAATGCAAATCCGCGAGCAAATTTTTTTTTCGAGAAATATCCTTTTCCAGTTTAACGACGGAGAATGGTGTGATATTTTAGGAAACACTATATTTGCATATTCTTTAGGTATTAACGAGCTTATCTTTAGCACAAATGGGCAAAACAAAATTACTAATTCCACTTTTGACGGCGTTTTTCTCTCTGTCGTCATGTGACCATAACAGGACAGATTTAACACAAAAGCTTGACGAGCTTACCCAAGGTTTTCCTGGAGAGGTAGGCGTCGCCATCATCAGTCAAGAGGATACTATTTCCATCAACGGTAACGATCCCTTCCCCCTGTTCAGCGTCGTGAAATTTCACCAAGCGCTTGCCGTTTGCGAAAAGATGCGTTCGAACCAAATATTGGATTCTAACGACATGAAAATCAAGACAGAAGATTTAAAACCTGACACCTACAGCCCGATGCGCGAAAAATACCCCAACGGAGGTTATTTCTCCATTCGTCAACTGCTGGAATATACGCTTGTCGAGAGCGACAACAACGTTTGCGACATTCTTTTCAAAAAGATCGCCACTCCTGCGCAAGTCGACAGTTTCATCCATACGCTTGGCATAAATGATTGCGCCATCAGATGGACGGAAGAGGAACAACATGCGGATATGAATAGGTATTTGGAGAACTGGACCACTCCCCTATCCGCAGCGCAACTTCTCGGATTATTTCATGAGACTTCCGAAACGGACGAACATTCCCGCTTCCTGTGGCAAACGATGGCGAAGTGCCAGACGGGCGCCAATAGGATTCCTAAATACATCACTGATAGTACAATTAGCATTGTACACAAAACAGGGACTGGCGGCATGCTCCCTGACGGGAAAATCATGGGCATCAATGACATAGCCTGCATCGTGCTACCGAACGGCAAACACTTCGAATTGGCTGTCTTCATCAAAGACGCATCCTGCGATTCCGCCACCTGCGAGGAACTAATCGCAAAAATCGCAAAGGTCTGCATGGAGAAGTATGGCGAAGAGTGACAAAGCCGCACATTCATAATTCATTTGGTCAATAACCTTATTTGTTTTATCTTTATCTATCTTTTCCAACGCATATCTAGGCTGAAAAAGATGAAAGGACAAGCTTGATATAAATTTTTTCAATCATGCAAGATTTCATAACGCCCCCGAATCATATCAATTTCCTCGCCAAAAATCTATTTGGCGAGATGGGACAAATCATCAACGGGTCCATCGCTTACGTAGATTTAAACGGCGGCGGTCCGACAACAAAACATTCGCACGAACACAACCATCTCTTCATCGTGACCGAAGGCGAAGCGCGGGTGGAATTTGAGGACGAAACAGTCATCATCCACAAAGACGAAGCCTACCTAGTGGAAGGGAAACGCCTCCACTCCGTTTGGAACAATAGCGACGGACAAACAGTGATGATAGGTATTTCCGTGAAATAATCAGGTTCCATCAGTAAAAGGAAGATGAAGAAGCAATTGTCAGAAATGTCTTTGGAAGAGCTATGGGAACTGTTTCCAATCTTTCTCGTGCCTCATAAAGAAGTGTGGAAGAAACAATACGAGGAGATGGAAGCGTTGCTGAGGAAAACTTTTTCGCAACAGGATATCCGCATCAGCCATATCGGTTCCACCGCCATAGACAATATCTACGCCAAAGACATTATCGATATCCTAATGGAAGTGGACGACTCCACGGACTTGCGGGACGTCGCCCGTAAAGCGGAGAACATCGGCTTCATCCGCATGTCGGAGAGCGAGAAACGCATCTCCCTAAACTATGGTTACACGCCCGACGGATTCGCCGAGAAAGTCTACCATCTCCACCTACGCCACAAAGGAGACAACGACGAAATCTATTTCAGGGATTACTTGAACGCACATCCCGACATCGCCATAGCCTACGAAAAACTAAAGTTGGACTTGTGGAAAAAGTTCGAACACGATAGGGACGGCTACACAGAGGCGAAAAGCGATTTCATTAGGAGATGGACGGAGGAAGCGAAAAGAATTCACGGTTAGACAACCCTTACGCCACGCCATCCCATAAAATTAGATTCTAAGAAAATTAGCATCAATAGCAAAAACAAAGGTCAAAGGAAGTTTTGTAATAACATTGTAACATCTATGTAACAAGCGCGTAATATCCATATTATACGTTTGCGGCATAAATAAAAACAAATTATTATGAACTTACTCCTTAACATTTTTTCTCTAATTGGTTCATTAGCCCTCTTCCTTTATGGAATGAAGACTATGTCCGAGGGTCTTGAAAAGTTCGCGGGAGAACGCATGCGTAGCATTCTCTCCGCCATGACCAAGAACCGCATGATGGGCGTACTGACCGGTGTTCTTGTCACGGCTCTCATCCAATCGTCATCCGCGACAACCGTAATGGTAGTTTCGTTTGTAAATGCAGGATTGATGACGTTAGTGCAGTCCATCGGTGTCATCATGGGTGCCAACATCGGTACGACAGTCACCGCATGGCTCATCTCCGCCATTGGCTTTAAAGTGGACATCGCAGCATTCGCCATACCTGTGTTAGCGATAGGCATGCCACTCTTTTTCAGCAAAAAATCTAAAAAGAAGAATATCGGAGAATTCATTTTCGGATTTTCATTCTTGTTCATGGGTCTCTCATTCCTGCAACAATCCGCAAACAACATGAACATAGGCGATATCGTGGCGAACATGTTGGCACATGTGCCTTGCGATTCCTTCTTTACAATCATCCTGTTTGTCTTCGTCGGCGCAATCGTGACAATGCTCGTACAAGCATCCGCCGCCACCATGGCCATCACATTAATGCTTTTCGGAATGGATATTCCCGGCTTCGGTTTCGAACAAGCCGCGGCATTAGCCATGGGACAGAACATAGGTACAACGATCACCGCCTTCATGGCATCCATGACAGCCAATACGCAAGCACGCAGGGCAGCGCTTGCCCACGTTTTCTTCAACGTATTCGGAGTCATTGTATTCCTCATCTTATTTTATCCAGCATGTAATACGGTAAGCTGGTTCGTCGATACAGTCATGGGAGGAGGAAACAATCTATACAAGCTATCCACTTTCCACACCATATTCAACATCACCAATACATTGTTGCTCATTGGCTTCGTCAAACAAATAGAGAAATTTGTCTGCAAGGTATTGCCGATGAAGGCTCAAGACGAAGATTACCGACTGAAATTCATCAGCGGAGGTCTTCTATCCACAGCTGAGCTCAGTATCATGGAGGCGCAAAAGGAGGTGCGCAATTTCGCCGAACGTTGTAAAAAAATGTTCGGTTTTGTGGGGGAATTGATGCAAACGGAAGAGGAGGTCTCGTTCGTCAAACTCTTCTCACGAATAGAGAAATATGAGAACATCACCGACCAAATGGAGATGGAGATTGCGGGATACCTAAACAAAGTGAGCGAAGGGCGTCTCTCGGACACGTCCAAATCACAGATACAAAAGATGTTACGTCAAATCACGGAATTGGAGTCGATTGGAGACTCTGTCTATAACCTCGGGCGGACCCTGAACCGCCATCGGATGCATAGCAAAGATAAATTCACGGAAGACCAATTAAACCATATGCGAAACATGCTCCGACTCGTGGAAGGATCCCTGACAGAGATGCTCAAGCACGTGGAACAAGTGGGAGGTCAGCTAACGCCTAACACAAGAGACATGGCGACCTCATACAACATCGAACGAGAAATCAACAACTACCGTTCACAATTGAAGAGACAGAACTTGGAAGATGTCAATGCCGGACTATATAGTTACCAGCTGGGCGTATTCTATGTGGACTTCGTCTCCGAATGCGAAAAATTGGGAGATTTCGTGATGAATGTAGTACAGGCGGGGAAAGGATTGAACAACGATTATTCCGACCCCTCTTACAACCAAGGGTCAAAACTGGATTAGTATCTCGCCAAGGTGAATCTGATGGTCAAACCGCCACCTTGGGTTAATTCCGCTGTTGTCGCCCCCCCATGGGCGGCGACAGCGTTTTTCACGATGGCAAGACCTAGACCCGTCCCACCAAGTTTGCGGGAACGCCCCTTATCCACACGATAGAAGCGCTCAAACAAATGGCTGAGATGTTGCGGTTCAACACCTTGTCCGTTGTCGCTAACGGTAATTTCGCAAAAATGTTTTCCCTCATCTTCCCTCTCCGCACACACAATCGAGAGACGATTCGCCCCAGTGGCGTACGAGATAACGTTGTCGACCAAATTACGGAAAATGCTATAGAGGAGACTTTGCTCGCCAAACACCTCCATGTTGGAAGGCACCCGAACCGACACTTCAAGGCCCCGCTCCTGAATTTGCAAGGCAGTATCCTCAAGCACGCTATTGATGATGGGCAAAAGATCCACCTGTTTGAATTCGTCTCGATGAGACTTCGCCAACTCATCCAGTTTCGTCAACGTGCTCATATCCAAAAGTAACTTATTCATCCGTTCGCTTTGCGCATAGCAACGCTCAAGGAAATGCAAACGCTTCTCGTCATCCATATCAGGATTTTCAAGAATACTTTCCAAATAGCCATGTATGCTGGCGGCTGGAGTCTTTAACTCATGGGCGGCATTCTGGGTCAACTGCCGTTTGATACGGACTTTCTCCTCCTCCGAATGTCTAAGCTTCCAATAGAGCGTGATAATGGTACGGCTAATATCGCCGAGCTCATCATTAGGCAACTGTCGATCCATCTCTCGGTCGATATTTTCACCCTCCTCCGCATGAATAGCGAACTCGCGCAAATATTCAATATGCCGGCTAATACGTCGCGTGCTCCAATAAAGAACGGTCCCCAACAACAAAGTCAAAGCAATGGCAAAATAGATATAGGTATTATCCGCTTGAAGCGAACGAGTCAACTCAGCGGAGTAAGGAACGGCGGTTCTGATAATCACATCGTCAAAATTCGTGGCGGAGTAGAAATAAGTTGCATGGGTAGACTCCGAAGTTCGCATAATATCATAGCCATTCCCTTCGCGCAAAGCCTTCTGTATTTCCGTACGCTTCAAATGGTTATCCAAAGAATCAATATCGGCACCATAACTATCAAACAACACATGACCGGTTTTATCAATAGCAGTTACACGAAGCCCCTCCACATCATGCCTCTCCTCGAAATCATGGAACACCCAATCATCCATACGGCCACGCTCCCTTATGGTTTGTACCAATTCATAATTAAACATCTGAAGTCTTGAGTGCATAATATCAATTTTATACTCCTTTTCACGTTGATATTGATAAGCACTAAAACAGATGGCGAAAAGCAAAAATATGCCACCAAGACTCAGTAACAAGTTCGTTTGGAACGACTTCCTTCGAAATCGACTAGAACCACGAGCCAAAACTCCACTTACTTTCTCTGGTCGCGAAGCCGCATCATCAGATGTCAAAATAGTAGCCATATCCTACACGAGTCTTTAAATATTGCCCATAGGCCCCGATTTTCTTACGCAAACGGGTAATGTTGACATCCACGGTACGATCCAATACGGAAACATCTTGCGGCCAACATCTTTCCAACAAGTCATTCCTTCCGAAAACCTTATGGGGATTTCTAACAAAAAGTTCAAGCAATTCATACTCCAATTTCGTAAGAGGGAGGTTCTCTCCATCGAGCGTCGCAGTCTTGGCGTCTGTATTGAGGACGATTCCCTCATATCGAATTAGCATTGACGTTTGATTCTCAAAATCAGAACCTTTACATTGAGAGGCCGTTCTCCTCAGCACAGCTTTCACCCTCGCCTTCACCTCCTTCATGCTAAGCGGTTTGGAAATGTAATCATCGGCCCCAATATTCAAACCTTTTACCATATCATCCTCTCCATCAAGCGCTGTAATGAAAATGATAGGAATCCGGGAAGTAATAGAATTCTCTTTTAACTTACGCGCGAGCTGGAAACCTGACATTTCACCTAACATAACATCAAGAAGAATAAGATCATACTCATTGACCCGCAAAGGCAAGACCTCTTCAGCCGAATATGCGGTACTCACCTCATATCCTTCCGTTTCTAGGTTGTATTGTAGGATTTCACAAATATCCTCTTCGTCGTCAACAACAAGAATTTTCATCGTATTTTGCTTTGATTTTTTTCATCTCTGGATTTATATACAAATTTACGATTTTAGACAATTAATAATCAAATACGTAATGAGAAAATGTGCTACCATAACATATTCTTTCCTACAATACATTTATGGACAAAACATATTCATAGAAAATACTATTTTTGCATAAACCAGAGAAAGTAATGAACATAGAAAATTTCAGAGAATATTGTCTATCGTTGCCTAAAGTGACGGAAGACATGCCATTTGGCGAGGACGTATTGGTCTTTCGCCTACACAAGAAAATATTCGCCTGCGTGAACATGGACCAGCATGACATGGCGGCCATGAAATGCGACCCCGAGAAAGCCATCGAGTTACGCGAACGCTACCCGAGCATCGAAGGCGCATTCCACTGGAACAAAAAATTCTGGAACCAGGTCCGCTTCAACAAGGAAGTGAGCGATAAGACGATCAAAGAATTGGTCGACCACGCCTACAATGAGATATGGAAATCTTTACCTAAGAAACTGAGGGAAGATACAGAAAAAATAAACTCGGACTAATATTTTCACATCTACCTCTTGACTCGTCCCTAAGGTCATAGCCTAACTTTGCCATCGCTAGCAAAAATCGTACGAAAATGAGTTACAAAACAAAATTAAAAATCGGAGAGTTTTCCCAAATGATGCAGGTTACAATCAAAACCTTGCGTCACTACGAGCAAAAAGGTCTCTTGATGCCCTACGAGGTGGACGAGTGGACAGGCTATCGTTTTTACAGCGTTGAACAAATGCAAAAGTTGAATGCCATCCGTGACTTACAGAGGTTAGGATTTTCTTTAGACGAGATAAAAGATTTATATGAAGAAGATTCGCATACTCCAAGTCTAAGTCAAATAACAGAAAAGATTGACAAAACGGAACAACAACTAAAAGAACTGATAACCCGCCGTAACCAATTGCTGGAATGGAAAGACTCTTGCAATAAAATTAAGGCAATGGACAAATTTTCAATTCAAACCCTACCAAGTATTATTGTAGCGAGCCATAGGGAAGTGATTCCAAACTATCAAGCCATCGGAGAGATGTGCTGTAACATCATCGGACCAGAGATGCAACGTCTAGGCTGTAAATGTCCCCCGCCGGGCTACTGTTTCACCATTGAGCACCACAAGGAATATACGCCCACGGATATCGATATTGAATATTGCGAACAAGTGGAAGAGATGGGCACAGATTCCAACATCATCCAATTCAAAAAATTGGAGGAAGTTACCACAGCTATCTGCATGAAACATTACGGACCATACGAAAAATTCTACGAGTCGTATGTAGAACTCTTCCAATACATAGAAGAGAAAGGCTACAAAATCATAGGAGAGCCGCGATGTTGTTATGTAGACGGAATATGGAACCAGGAAGATCCAGAAAAGTGGCTTTCAATCATACAAGTTCCAGTGGAGAAAATATAAAAAGGGAACAGCAACATAATCGACATTCTCCCACTACAATACAGACCAGATTTTCTAAAGAGAATCTGGTCGTCGTTTTTTTAAACAGAATATAAAGGAGATAATCATTTATAAACTATAAAAGCCAAGAATTCAGACAATCATCTAAGCATTGGGATGTGAAATGACGTAAAAAAAGAGGGGACGTTCCAAAGGAACATCCCCTCTAAGACGGCGGCGACCTAC
>CALCUH010000158.1 GCA_937907165.1 uncultured Bacteroidales bacterium
TAACATAGAATGCGATTATTACATATTATTAATTAAATAATACATTTTTTTTGAAATGTTTAACCCATAAAAAGTTTAGCGGACAGTAATATTTTAAAACACAAAAATAAAAAAGGCCATGACAGAAAACTCTCATTCCGTCATGGTCTTTTGCATTGATAAACAGCAACCTAAATAATCATCGAAAGCTGTATTCTCTTACGTTCCAAATCCACATCAATCACCTTCACCTCCACATGCTGATGCAAGGAGACAACGTCGGCAGGATTGCTCACATAATGGTCCGCCAATTGAGAGATATGCACCAAACCATTCTCCTTCACGCCTATATCAACGAACGCGCCGAAATTAGTGACGTTGGTGACAATGCCCGGATAAACCTGACCAATCTTCACATCGCCAATCACATGGATAGTCGGGTCAAACTCAAAGACCTTAATCGCTTTGCGTCGATCAAGACCCGGTTTTTCCAGCTCAGCCATGATATCATTCAATGTAGGCAAGCCCACCTTATCATTCACATAATCGTTCAGATTAAGCTGTTTCTTCAACTCCTTGTTCTGAATCAATTCCGAAACGGTACATTTCAACGACTTGGCCATCTTCCCCACAATATCGTAACTCTCAGGATGGACCGCCGTATTATCCAACGGATTCGGAGCATCCGGAATGCGTAAAAAGCCTGCGCACTGCTCAAAAGCCTTCGCACCCAAGCGAGGGACTTCGAGCAATTGCTTTCGGGAAGAGAAAGCCCCGTTTTCAGCACGATAATCTACAATGTTCTGCGCCAACTGAGGACCTAAACCCGATATGTAATTCAGCAAATGCTTGCTGGCCGTATTTAAGTTCACGCCGACTAGGTTCACGCTATTCTCAACCGTTTGGTCCAACGAACGCTTCAATTTAGTCTGGTCCACATCATGCTGGTATTGACCGACACCAATAGACTTTGCATCTATCTTCACAAGCTCCGCCAGAGGATCCATCAGTCGACGACCGATAGATACCGCCCCACGAACCGTCACGTCATAATTAGGGAACTCCTCCCTAGCCACAGACGAAGCGGAATAGATGGAAGCGCCACTTTCACTCACGACAAAGACCTGCACCTTTCGATCGAACCGTATACTTTGTATAAACTGCTCCGTCTCACGTCCTGCCGTACCATTACCGATGGAGATCGCCTCGATATTGTAAGCCTCCACCAGTTTGGAGATTTTAGCCATAGCCTGCGAACGCTCGTTCTGAGGCGGATGAGGATAAATCGTCTCATTATGTAACAAATTGCCTTGCGCATCCAAACAAACCACCTTACAACCTGTACGATAGCCCGGATCAATAGCTAAGACACGTTTTTCTCCCAACGGAGGAGAAAGCAACAACTGACGTAAATTTTCAGAGAAAACCTTGATCGCCTCATCGTCAGCCTTCTCCTTCATAGTAGCGGCGAATTCAGTCTCAATAGAAGGTTTGATTAAACGTTTATAGGCATCAGCCACCGCCATCTTAACCTGTTCGGACGCCGCATTAGTACCCTTCACAAAGAGAGGATATAGTTTATCCAAAGCGGAATCCGCATCCGGCGAGATATCCACACGAAGCAATCCTTCAGCTTCGCCGCGACGCATCGCCAATAGCCTATGCGAACTGCATTTGCGCACAGACTCCTTCATATCGAAATAATCACGGTATTTTTCAGCCTCTTTCTCTTTCCCTTTCACGACCTTAGATTGGATGACAGCATCATAAGAGAAGAGCCTTCTGATGCGTCCACGAGCATTTTCCTGCTCACTCACCCACTCCGCTATGATGTCGCGGGCGCCTTGCAACGCTTCATCCTCATCCTTCACATCACCCTTCACGAAAGGAGCGGCTTTACGTTCCACATCATTGTTAAGCTGACACATAAGGATCTTCGCCAAAGGCTCCAATCCTTTCTCACGAGCCACTTCGGCACGAGTACGTCTCTTGGGTTTATATGGAAGATAAATATCCTCCACCTCCGAAAGAGTCATGGAATTTTCTATACGTTTTTTCAGTTCGGGAGTCAGTTTACCTTGCTCCTCAATACTTTTCAAGACACTCTCCTTACGCTTCTCCAATTCGGCAAGTTTCTCGTATTGGATTTTAATCTCCTGTATATCCACTTCCGAAAGACCACCCGTCATCTCCTTACGATAACGACTGATAAACGGGATGGTGGCCCCATCAGAGAGAAGTTTTAAAGTATTGGAAACCTGTCTGAGCTGGATGTTCAGCGCCTGCGCTATAATCGAATCGAACTGCATACAATCATTATTTTGTTCAACACAAATGTACAAAAAAGAGACGATTTAGGAAACAATCTAAAAGAACGGAGATGAATTTGCACTTTATTTAAACAAAACATTTACGGGCTAAAAAAAGGAAAGGAGACGTTACAGAAGCGTCTCCTTTATTCTTTCCCTAATATATAGGTGATTTCATCTTTAGTAAGGTAAGGTTACATGGTTTACTAAAAGCACTTTTTTCTTTACACGCAAATGTAGCTGAATTAGAAATCTTTTCGTATGGATTATTTTCCCAGAAACATGGATAATTGTCTCAAAAAGAAAGCGTTCCCCTATATTTCAAAGGAAACGCTTCCGGAATTTTGTATATCACCTCTTATTTGTAAGGCTCTTCCACTATAGCATAACCGCCATTGACAGGCTCAAACCAAGTGTCGGCGCCGAACCAGTAGAGACGATTGTTAATTACAACACGTTTACTACCCTCTGGCAATTTAGTAACGATGTTAGCCTCTGGAATGAAAACGTCGTCTTCAGGGCTGCCAACGATCACATAACCATTGTCGGTCGGCATGAACCAAGTTTCATTATAGTTGTAGTAAGTAACACCTCCGATATTTACCGCTACGGCAGCGGCAGGAAGAGCGGCTACATATATCTCGCTATTCACTGCTACCGGTCTTTCAATGACCGCATAACCTCCGACGCGTTTTTGGAACCAAACACCATTGCCATACCAGTAATCAACACCACCGATATTAACAGTGACACAAGCGAACGGGAGAGCTGCCACGACCAAGTTCAAAGGACGATGAACCAACTCGAATCCGAATGTAGCATGATGGCGATAGAAGTGACCGTTGTGGACATAATATCTCACGCCGTGAACATCGAAATAGTGTGCGTGCGGATGCATCGTCGGACGGAATGGTCTTCCGTTATGGTAGACGATCGGAGAAGGTCTACGAGGAGCAGCTACATGATGCGGACGCGGATGAATCGTACGAGGACGAATTGCCGCACGAGGAGCAGGACCATGGTGAGGCGCAGGTGCGTGACCTACACGTGGAGCGGGATGCGGAGCAGCGTGACGTGGAGCTGGTGCAGGCTTTGGAGCCGCATGACGTGGTGCTGGTGCAGGCTTTGGAGCTGCTGCATGACGTGGTGCTGGTGCCGCTTGTGGTCTTGGAGCCGCCGCATGACGCTGTGCTGGTGCTGCCTGTGGTCTTGGAGCCGCTTGTTGTCTTGGAGCGGAAGCCTGCGAGCGAGGCGCTTGACGGTTGCTTTGCGACATTTGATGACCACCTTGGGAACGGTTACCGCTCCTCATACTTTGACCGCCACCCTGAGAAGATCTTCCTTGAGAACTCCTCATCTCAGTTCTTTGTTGACCGCCACTGTGACGTCCACCATTTCTCTGAGCAAAAGCTGATGTGCAAACCATTACCGATGCGGTAACGAGAATTGCTATGATTTTATTTGTTTTCATAATCGTAATTATTAAGTGGTTATTAATTTATTTCCTATTAAGAATAGTTCAAATTCCATGCCACAAGAACGCAAAATAACTGAATTTCAGCATTTTATGTACGGAACAGGCAATTCAATCGACAAAATCTGACAATCGTTCGACAAAATCGTTAATTACACAACGTATACAAGTCTTTTCTTGGGTTAATAAGCATCAACGGAACGACACATTTTTTAATTACTTTCAACTCTTTCGGTCCAAATAAAATGTCGTCCATGCCATAATCTCTGGAAGCGGATATCATCAAAAGATCAGCATTCATCTCCATCACACGGTCGACAGCCTCCAATTCCACCTTGAAACTATTCTTTTTCGCCTTCATCACCTCATACTCAACAGAAGCCTTATCCATCACCGCTTGAATTGATTCCGTATTTTGTTGGGCTCGCGTTCCGTAATCATTGGCTGTCATCAGCGTAATGTGTGAACGGAAATGGAGACCCATTCCACGGCAGAACACGCCCTTTTCACGCTCCTCCACCAAGAAACCTATAGGAACCAAGACGCGATCGAAAGCAATTTGTTGACCAGGCTTAACGAAATAGTAAGGTATCCTCAACTCACGGCAAAGTTTTAATTGTTTCAATGGCTTATTATACGGAGCTTGGTCACAGAACTCGAAAATCAGGACAGCCGCTTCCGTAAACTCCATGAAATCGGTAAAGTCATCCTCAAGCACATAATAATTGGTAGGAAAATTCACACGTTCTTTCTGCCAAGACTCAAAAGAGCCCACATATGAAGAGGCTTGCTCATTTTCTTCAACTATACCAAGGAAACAGACCTGTTTGTTATGGGCATCAGCCAATCGCTTCGCTAACTTCAAAGCCGTTTCTGGGAAATAATTAAAATGAGCCGCTACATATATTTGCTCTTTGGGTAATTCTTCAACTTTTAACATCTGTAATAAACATGAAATGATTAGCACAAAAGTAATAAATTCGGACACAATGGGAAGAAAGACCGACTAATAATATTTAAAATATCCATAAAAAAAGGAAGCCTATGAGACTTCCTTTTTTCAAATCGTTTTTTACAAACTATTATTTCTTTTGTTGAGCAGCGTAACGGATGTTCAATTGCTCGACAACATCCTTCGTTATATCCAAGCCCTCCTCAGCATACAAAACATTATCCGAATCAGCGTTGCTCAAAATCAGTTTATATCGTTTGTCGGCATTGTAAACTTTAAAGAACGCAGCTACGGTATCACGCAACTGAGTATTCATCTTTTGTTGTTCCGTAATGTATTCTTGCGTCAGTTTCTTATCCAATAGCTGCAAGTCCTGATCCTGTTTATAGAGGTCCTCTTGAGCGCTCTTCAGAGTCGCCTCAGTCAGGAATCCGCCAGCCTGATATTTCTTTTGAAACTCAGCATAATCTTTCTGAAGTTTCTCCTGAGCCTTGACCAACTCCTTGCGAGACCTCTCCTGTCTTTTCAAAAGGGATTCGTTCATCTTCTTGGCGAACTCATAATCAAGCAAAAGCAAATCAACATTCACATATGCGATAGGGAAAACAGAACTTTCTGGCGTAGAGACAGAGGAAGCAGTGTCAGCGACAGCCGCCACCTTTGAAGAATCTTCCGTAGGTTGAGCCTCAACCTGCTCAGTTTGTTTTCCTTTACAACCTGACAAAGAAAAAAGCGTTAAAATCAACGCAGCAATGCCCAAAGAGTTAAAATACTTCATATCAAAAATTAATTAAGTTTTTCTATATTTTCTTTTTCATTTACTTCTTTCGTATTGTTCCGCCTTGGCTGTAAATTCCTACGTTCCATCGCATCTTGGGTCTGCACGCAGAAAATTCCTTTTTTAGCCATAGCCTTATTACCTCCGACATGAGTGTTCGGGAATCTCTTTCTCTTAGAGAAAAAAGTCTGAACGCCTAACAGCAAAATCGCCAGGCCAACGATCACCAATGTTATGACAAATAGTATACCAAAATTATTCATACCCTTTCCGTTTCAATGGAGAAGACCTACAAAGCATACAGAAGCAATAATCAACGCAAATATAAATCCAAAGTAAATATCGACCTCTATGTTTTGATAGAAAATAAGCGGCAGAGCTCTCCAAATTAGATATTTTTAAGATAAAAGGGAGACACAAAACAAAAAAACGGACACCTAAAAAGGCGTCCGTTATCAAAAACAATATATGTTTCAATTAATGGTGGAACAAGCGGATTCCCGTGAATGCCATGGAGATTCCGTACTTGTCACAAGTCTCGATGACATTATCATCACGGACGGAACCACCCGGTTGTGCGATGAAACGAACGCCACTCTTATGAGCGCGCTCAATGTTGTCGCCGAACGGGAAGAAAGCGTCAGAGCCCAATGCCACGTTATCCAACTTAGCCAACCAAGCCTTCTTTTCCTCACGGGTAATCGGTTCAGGTTTTTCGGTGAAGAATTGCTCCCATACGCCATCCGCCAAAACATCCATATAATCATCGGAAATATAGACATCAATCGTATTATCACGGTCCGCGCGACGAATTCCCTCCTTGAATGGAAGCGCCATCACTTTCGGATTTTGGCGAAGGAACCAGATGTCAGCCTTGTTACCAGCCAAACGCGTGCAATGGATACGAGACTGTTGACCAGCACCGATACCGATAGCCTGTCCGTCTTTGGCATAACAAACGGAATTAGACTGCGTATACTTCAAAGTAATCAGAGCGATAAGCAAATCACGTTTCGCCTCAGAAGAGAATGATTTCGCTTTCGTAGGAAATTCAGAGAAAAGAGACTCATCGATTTTGATTTCGTTCCTACCTTGCTCGAAAGTGACGCCAAACACCTGTTTACGCTCTATCGGATTAGGTCTATATGACGGATCGATTCGAATCACGTTATAAGTTCCCTTCCTCTTATTCTTCAAGATTTCCAAAGCCTTTGGGGAATAGCCCGGAGCGATGACACCATCGGAAACCTCCCTATTGATAAGGAATGCAGTCTCCTCGTCACACTCGTCAGACAAAGCGATGAAATCACCATAAGAAGACATACGGTCAGCACCTCTAGCACGCGCATAAGCGGTAGCCAACGGAGAGAGTTTCGCATCATTCACGAAATAAATCTTCTTCAACGTCTCAGACATCTCGACAGCGACCGCCGCACCCGCAGGACTCACATGCTTAAAAGAAGCTGCGGCGGGAAGTCCCGTAGCCTCTTTCAACTCTTTCACCAACTGCCAGCTATTGAACGCGTCCAAAAAATTAATATAACCCGGGCGACCATTCAACACCTGAATCGGCAACTCCCCTTCCTCCATGAAAATTCGGGAAGGCTTTTGGTTGGGATTACAACCATACTTTAACTCTAATTCTCTAGCCATTATAAAAATTTTATAAGGGAAAACCCTTTGATCAATTATCTTTCATAATACTCTTCGACACGTTCAGGAATTCTATTTCCCCAATCATCGATGTATTCGTCATAATAGACAAGTATCATCGACCAATGGTCAATACGGTGGAGCCTATACAACCACTCCGCATCGTGGTTATAAGTGACAATACGCAAATCTCCATTGTAACACTCCCACCTTGCGTCATACCAATCCGTGTATACCTGTCCGAAATGTGAGACTGTTGTACTCTTCATGGAGACGTTACCACCGTAATCGAAACGATAAGAAACCTCATCGTTCATATATTCAGTATAGGAATTTCCGCCAGGCACATCGTCCGTATATACTGTCTTAACTAGCCGCCAAGAATTACCTACCAGATAATCCTCATCATCCTCATCGTCGCCAAAGTAAGCTTCACAAGAGAAAAACAGCGCGAGAGGAAGCAACATGGCCAAAAGAATCTTTATATTTTTCATATCCGACAAATTTTATAGTTATGATGAACACAAAAATAGGATTCAATCAACTTCGAGCAAAAGCAATCTACCAATCGAATAAATCTATAGACGAAACGAGTCACGAATCGATTGTCTTACTCCAAGGTTTCCCTTTAAACGTATAGCCCAAGCTCCAACATATATATTGAGCTTTGGAAAAGTAAGCGGCTCGTACCCCTACAATTGCGAAAAGCTGTCCGATCGGCTGAACCTTAACGCCCACCACCTCATACATCCTAGTCAAAGCATCGTCTCCATGGATAAAATCATACCCGATGTTGCAGAACAAGGAAAAGCCATGCATAACCACCTCGTTTTTCACGGAAACGCCCAAATTAAAGCGATCCTTACGATTGCCTAAAACGACATGCGTATAATATTTGCCATCCGCCTTATCCTCGATATAATCCGCTCTCGCCCCCACACTCTCGTCATACATGAAATCGAGGCTCAACCCGCATCGATACTTATACATCCACTTCAGCATGGGAGCATAACTTATTCCATAAATAGGATGGCGGTACTCCACATATTGCGTCGTCAGATTAGTACCGGCTCCATCATAATAAACCTGACGGAAAGAACGAGTGAGTATAATATCATGTTCCCAATGAAACTTTTCCTCGGGCGCTTGTAATGTGGTATCTTTCCTCACCTCGTTCTCTGTATCTCGAATGTCATACGCTAAAGCGGCGGAAAATGAGTAGTTATTCAATCCCCTATTGGGCATTTGCGTTGCGCCATTGGAGAAATGAGTGATGGATGCGCCGACTTTCAAGGAAAGAGGACCAGGTAACGCAACTTTAAAATATGGGAAAATTGATATGTGCGCATTGTGTTTCCAGCCAATCGCCACATTGTCAGGATTATCAAAGCGGTCGTAATGTCCCCAATTGGTCGAGTATCCGAAATTGATTTCGTAGTTCAACTTCAGCCAATCGGTCAAATGACAAATACGAGCACCATAAGTGGCATAAAAAGAGAATGGCTTACCCAATCTGTCGTCATTAAAACGGGGGAAAGCGAGACCGAAACCATAATAAGGATTACGATACAACTTTGATTGCCAGGAGGTCGGATCTGGCCCGACATTCATCTGAAACCCTAAAGAGGAGAAATCATGGACCTCTCGTTCTGCGGAATATCGCCATTCCTGAGTCATCAAATCGAAATGACCGCCTTTTACAAAATCATTCGTCTGGAACACGCCACCATAGTCGTATCTTACAGCAAACGAGAGAGGCCTTACTTGCGAAACATTCTTAACAGAATCATCAACATTTCTATCCGAAGAAAAAGATTGACCGCAATGTGCCAATAAACACAATGCTAACAATGATCTAAATAAATGAGTTTTATTTACGTGGGGATTTTTCATCCTAAATATCGGCAATTACATATTCATCGCGAAATTAAGAAAATCCGCTCAGGGGGAAAGCTCTAATTTGTTTTTTTTTAAAATTCGACCTATTTTTGCAAAAGACACAATATTTTAGATTATAATGAAAAAAGTAATAATTTTATTTCTTAGTCTATTACTTGTTTGCGTCGCGAACGCACAAATCCAAAATCCCGTAAAATGGAGTTTTAGCTGCGGAGAGGCGGACAGCAAAGGTAACATGACCATCTATTTCAAAGCGGACATCGAACAAGGCTGGCACATTTACGGCATGAACATGCCAGAAGACGGACCTATACCGACCAGCTTCAATTTCACCAAGAGCAACAACGCTATCCTATCAAGCAAAACAAGCACAGACAAGAGAGAGAGCTGCGAAATGGACGCCATGTTCGCGCTCGAACTCTGCAAATACAAAGGCGTAGTCACCTTCTCAAAAAAAGTGGAGACCAAACCAGAGAAAAACTCAGACATAGAGGGTTATGTGGAATTCATGGCTTGCAACAACTCCAATTGCCTCTCTCCGACCAAAGTCCAATTCTCTTTCCATAAAGAGGGAGTAAAAGCGGCGAAAGAGGAACCCAAAACCCAAATAGGGAATAAAAGTACAACAAACGTTCAAGATACAGAAGTTCATCCGGCAGTCGTACCTTTCGACATTCCGGCATTGCAAACGAGCGAAGTTACTGACACTTGGAAACCTGTCATCGACCAATTCGGCGAAGCATCGGAGGTGGAGAGCACCAAAAGCGGTTCCTTATGGCTCGTTTTCTGTTTAGGACTATTGGGCGGAATTCTCGCCATCATGACTCCGTGCGTGTGGCCCATCATTCCAATGACGGTCAGCTTCTTCTTAAAAAAAGATAAAGACCCTTCAAAAGGCAAAGCCTATGCCCTCCTTTACGGATGTTCCATCATCGTCATTTACGTCGGATTGGGCATTCTCGTCACCCTTCTATTCGGAGCGAACGCACTGAACGCACTCTCCACAAGCGCTATATTTAACCTATTTCTGTTCGCTCTGCTCGTTTTCTTCGCCATCTCCTTCTTCGGAGGTTTCGAACTAACCTTGCCTGCATCCTTGAGCACTAAGATTGACGAGAAGTCTGAAAAAACTGCCGGAATCATCAGCATACTATTCATGGCGCTCACTCTAGTGGTGGTCTCTTTCTCCTGCACAGGACCAATTGTGGGAACACTACTTGTCGAAGTAGCCACAGGGGGCAACATCATGGCGCCAATCATCGGCATGCTCGGATTCGCCATCGCATTGGCAGTTCCTTTTACCATCTTCGCGTTCTTTCCGAACATGCTTAAAAAATTGCCGAAATCAGGCAGTTGGTTAAATACGACCAAGGTGTTATTAGGATTTTTCGAACTCGCCTTCTCCCTAAAATTCCTTTCTGTCGCCGACATGGCTTACGGATGGGGAATACTTAACAGGGAGACCTTCCTCGTCATCTGGATCGTCATATTCCTTTTCGCGGGACTTTATATCTTAGGATATTTACGATTTAAAGACGAACCAGCTTTGGAAGGGGTATCCATCTGCAGATTATTCGGCGGAGGCGCAACCATCGCGTTCGCCATCTATCTAATCCCCGGACTTTGGGGAGCGCCACTAAAGTGCGTGAGCGCTTTCGCTCCTCCTATTTGGACCCAAGAATTCAACTTACAGGAAGAGAGTAAAGCACAGTTCAACGACTACGACGAGGCAATCGCCTACGCTCAAAAAACGGGCAAACCGATACTTATCGATTTCACAGGATACGGATGCGTCAACTGCAGAAAAATGGAAGCTGCCGTATGGAACGCTCCAGAAGTCAAGGAATTGATAGACAATGAATTCATATTAGTTTCTCTTTTCGTAGACGATAAACACGAGCTTCCAGAACCCATCACTTTCCGAAATGGAGAGAATACGAAAACCGTCACCACAATCGGAGAGAAATGGAGCTATCTCGAGGAACATAAGTTCGGTGCGAACTCGATGCCATTCTATGTAATCGTAGACGCAAAAGGAGATGCGCTCAACAAACCATACGGCTATTCCGAAGACGTGAACGCTTTCGTGGAATTCCTAAAAGGCGGACTAAAGAATAAAAAATGAAAATCATGATAAATTCATTAACGACAAGAAGATCCATACGTAAATTCAAAGCGGAAGCCGTGTCCGACGCAACTCTCAACCAGCTTTTCGAAAAAGCATTCCGCTCCTCCACAACGGGGAATATGCAACTCTATAGCGTCGTCATCACGAAAGACCCTAAGAAGAAAGAGGAATTGGCTCCAGCTCACTTCAACCAGCCCGCCTATGCCAACGCATCGACCATTCTGACATTCTGCGCGGACTTCAACCGCTTCACGAAATGGTGTGAGCTACGTAATGCCAAGCCTGGCTACGGCAATGCGGAAGGTCTCTCATGCGCAGTTCTAGACGCAATCATCGCCGCCCAGACCTTCTGCGTGGCCGCCGAAGAAGAGAATCTGGGCATCTGCTATTTAGGCACCACCACCTATAATCCGGACAAAATCGCAGAAGTTCTTCAACTGCCCAAACTGGTCGTGCCTGTGGTGACAATTTCCGTTGGATATCCTGACGAAGAGCCACAACAATCTGACAGACTGCCACTTAACGCAATCATTCACCAAGAGACCTACCACGACTACACAGACAAGATGATAGAATGCCTCTACAAAGAGAAAGAGGCATTGGAAGAGAATAAAAATTTCGTGAAAGAAAACGGGAAAGAGAACTTGGCGCAAGTATTCACAGACGTGAGATACACGGCGAAAGACATGGAATTCTTCTCACAGAAATTATTGGATTTCATTAAAAAGCAAGGTTTTAAATAACACCAAATAACAAACGAAAAAGCGTAAGATTTTCGAATGTTAAAAATTTTTCGTAATATCGTGACCGAAATTGTTTAACTAAAATCGAGGATTGTGAACACAAAAGAAATCATAACTGAAATCAGGAAAAAACTGCAGATTGATGCAGATACGTCCGACGCCCTATTCAAAGGGCTTGCGGAGGCCTTGAAAAAAGAATTGCTCGAGAACAACACCATCTCCATGCAAGGGTTCGGTTCCTTTGAGGCGAGGCGAAAGGCAGAACGCATTTCAGTCAATCCGACCACCAAGCAAAGAATGCTGATTCCGCCTAAACAGTCTATCGCATTCAAGCCAAGCACAATCATAAAGGACAAGTTTAATCAATAACAACACATATTATGAACAATAAAATTACGATACAAGATTTGGCGGACCAAATTTCGGTTTTGTCTGGTCAATCCAAAAAACTATCCGAAGCATTCCTCCGGGCGCTCACGGAAATCGTGGAGGATTCGCTAGAAAAAGACGGTATCGCAAAAGTGAAAGGGATCGGTACTTTCAAAATCATTGCCATAGAAGAACGGAAAAGCGTCAATGTGACCGATGGCAGCACCGTAATCATTCCCGCACACAAAAAGATCACCTTCACACCTGAAAAAGAGTTAAAAGAGGCGGTCAACAAGCCTTACGAACATCTCGAGACTTATGTTCTCCCGAACGACGGACCGGTAGACGCACCAGAAACTGACGACGACGAGAACTTTATCGATGAAGAACTAACTTTATCGGTTGACCAAACAACAATTCCGTCCGCATCAGAGCAAACGGCTCCTACGGGAAAGACAACGGAAGCCGCAGACCCGGTTCAACCTAGCCCTACATATTCTGAGCCTACCATAAGCAACGTTTCCTCCTCAGTAAAAGACGAACAAACGGTTTCAACTCCTAAAGCAGTATTTGAGGAACCGACTATCTCAACTGAAAGAGCGAACGACATCCAACAGGAAGCGAGCAGAGAAGGAAGAAACGGAGAAGAGGTGAATAACATACCGCAAGAGCCAATCTCAGAGGTTCCAGAAAACGTTTCCGTTGAAGAAACAAAAGAAGAGACTGCCACAACAAGCGAACAAACTGAAACGACCGCTTGTCAGGAAACACAACAAGAGGACGAGCCAAAGGATAAGAGAGGAAACGATTCTATTTGTGAAGAAGAGCCTAAGGCAGAAGAGCCTAAGACAGAAACTGTGAAAGAGACGGAGAATTCGGAAGAACCTATTGCTCCAAAAGATGAATCCGACCAGGAACAGAAAGAGCCGCAAAAGGCGACCGAACCATCCATAGACACACCTACAAACCAGGCAGAAGGAAGCAAGGATGAACACGAAAAAAAAGGCAAAAAGAACCTTTTGATTGTCATCATCCTGCTTATCATACTAATCGTCCTATGCGTCTTCATCGGACTGAACAAGAGCCCACAATTTAAAGCCCAAATGGAAGGCCTCAAAGAAAAAGTCACCAGCATTTTTGGCATTGAGCAAAAGAAGAACGTGGTCGTTCCACTCCACCCTGCGCCAGAGCCTGAAAAGGACGAATTCTTTGAAGAAAAAAAAGAAGACATGTATGAGGCAGCACAAGCCGATCCGGAATTTCCCGAATTAGTCGTTGAAGAAGAGAAAAACTACGATTGGTTCGAAGAAGACTTCAAAAAATTCTTAAACAAAGAATATCCGAAAATCCATTTCGAAGTGACAGGAGAACCAATCATCGACACAATAAAGTCAGGAAAGACATTGACCTCCATGTCAAGAAAATACTACAACGGATGCAAAGACTTCTGGGTATACATCTATCTTTACAACAAAGACGTGATAAAGAGACCAGACGACGTACCTGCAGGCACAGTCATCAAGATTCCTCAACTTGACCAATCGGTCGTCAATCCAGAATCTTATGAAAGTGTGAACGCAGCTAAAGACGTCAAAGAGACCTACTTGCGATTATTCAACTAAAACCGCTCAATGAATAACTAAACACGGACGCCACCCGATTAATCGGATGGCGTCCGTCATTTGTTGCCATATCGACATCTAAAAGTTAAAGCAATTTAAAAAAGTTTTAATTGTTATTAATGCGATAAAACTTATTTTATTATTTAGTACATTTGCAAAAGACATATAAAAATGAATAGGAAATAATTAAAATATAATAAAATGAATGAGTCAACTGACATCAAAGCATTGAATGAGAAAATCGAGAAAAACAGCGCTGTCGTCGACTTGCTGATGCAAGGAATGGACAAAGCGATTGTCGGACAGAAACACTTAGTAGAATCATTGTTAATCGGCTTGTTAGCTGACGGACACGTTCTTTTGGAAGGCGTCCCGGGATTGGCAAAAACATTGGCGATCAAAACATTGGGACAATTAATCGACGCCCAATACAGCCGAATTCAATTCACGCCGGACTTGTTACCAGCCGATGTGATCGGAACCATGATCTACAGTCAAAAGACAGAAGAATTCAACATCAAGAAAGGACCTATTTTCGCCAACCTCGTATTGGCTGATGAAATCAACCGCGCGCCCGCAAAAGTACAGAGTGCGCTCTTGGAAGCAATGCAGGAAAGACAAGTAACCATCGGAGAGGAGACATTCAAACTACCTTCACCATTTTTGGTACTCGCCACCCAAAACCCGATCGAACAAGAAGGAACCTATCCTTTGCCAGAGGCGCAATTGGACCGTTTCATGCTGAAAGTCCACATCACCTACCCGAAACCTAACGAGGAGATGTTGATCATCAAACAAAACATCAAGAAAGAGAAAGTTGAAATCACCCCGGTATTAACACCTGAAGACATCGTCAAAGCGAGGAAAGTCGCACAGGAAGTCTACATGGACGAAAAGATTTCACAATACATCGTCGACATAGTCTATGCGACCCGTTTCCCTAAAGAGAAAGGATTAGGTCATCTGAAAGATATGATCTCCTTCGGAGGTTCGCCTCGTGCTTCCATCAATTTGGCATTGGCGGCTCGCGCATACGCATTCCTGAAGAGAAGAGGTTTCGTTATTCCAGAGGATGTGAGAGCAATCGCACACGACGTATTGCGCCATCGTATCGGTTTAAGCTACGAAGCAGAGGCAAACAACATGACTTCCGAAGAAATCGTAAGTGAAATCCTCAATGCGGTAGAAGTACCTTGATTAAAAGCTGGAAGCAAAAATCTGACTGAAAGAGATGCAAGAGACGAACGAAATATTAAAGAAGGTTCGGAAAATCGAAATCAAAACACGCGGTCTCTCCCGCAACATTTTCGCGGGAGAATACCACTCCGCATTCAAAGGACGTGGTATGGCCTTCTCGGAAGTGCGCGAGTATCAGTATGGCGACGATATCCGAAACATAGATTGGAACGTGACGGCACGTTTCAACAAACCCTTCATAAAAGTTTTCGAAGAGGAGAGAGAGTTGACACTGATGATTCTTGTCGACGTATCCGCCAGTGGAGACTTCGGAACGCAAGTCCAAAAAAAGAAAGATATGATGACGGAGATCGCCGCCACACTTGCCTTTTCCGCCATACAAAACAACGACAAAATCGGTGTGATTTTCTTTTCGGATAAAATAGAAAAGTTCATTCCTCCACAAAAAGGGAAAAAACACGTACTTTACATCATCCGTGAATTGTTGGGATTTGAGCCGGAAAGCCAGAAAACGAACATCGAAGAGGCTTTGATATATATGACAAACGCCATCAAGAAAAGATGCACCGCTTTCATCATCTCCGATTTCATCGATAAAGATTTCAAAAAGTCGCTCACAATCGCCAATAGGAAGCACGACATAGTCGCCCTTCAAATCTACGACAAAAGGGAGTCAGAACTTCCTTCGGTAGGATTAATTAAAATGAAGGACGCAGAAACGGGACAAGACATTTGGATCGACACGTCCAGTGCAAAACTCCGTAACCAATTTCACGCGAATTGGAGGGAACGTCAAGAGAAAATCAAGCAGACGTTATCCCAATGCGGTGTGGACTCCGTCGCCATATCGACCGATGAAGATTACGTAAAAGCATTGATGAAAATATTCAAGCAACGCATGTAATAAGTTAAATCTAAGATGAAAAAGCTAAAATACTTATTCATTTTACTATTCGGTGCGGCGCTACAAATCTCCGCCTCACCGATTAACGTATCCGCAAAAATAGACTCCTCCACCCTCCTCATCGGAGAGCAAAGGGTGATTCATATCGTAGCGGAATATCCCAAACTAGTAGACCTGCAATTCCCAGACATTCCCCAAGACAAAAAACTTGCGGAAGGAATAGAGATTCTTCGGAAATCAGAGAAAGACACTACTGAATTAAACGGAGGTTGCCTACGCATCAGTCAAGACTTAATCGTCACTTCTTTCGACACTGGCAGATATGAAATTCCATCATTTCGTTTCACATCCACAGATAGTAACTATGAAACGGACAAAATTATTGTAGACGTAGTAACAATCGAGGAAGAGTTCACCAAATGTGAGATAAAAGGGAACACAGACATTTATCGTCCGCCATTCAACTTGAAGAGACTTCTGCAATACATCTCATTAGCTTTGATACTTGCCGGCATCGTCTATATCGTTGTTCTAATCATCCTGATCCGCAAGAAGAAAGCCGACAGTAACCTTGTTTTCGACAATACAGACAAACGTTCACCTCAAGAAATCGCATTATCCACATTGATAGAGATAAAAGAGGAGAAACTTTGGGGAAATGGAGAAGAAAAGAAATACCACACACAGATTACAGATACTCTGCGCCACTATTTTTCGGAACGGTTCAGAATTTCAGCCATGGAGATGACTTCCGACGAAATGATAGATGAGTTAAAATACCACCAAGAGGCAGACACTGTTGAGGATAAAATCAAGCAAGTGTTCAAACTCTCCGACATGGTGAAATTCGCCAAATACCAACCGAGTAAAGAGGAAAACGAGTTGAGTATCGTAAACGCAATGCTTATCGTACAGCAAACCGCAGAAGAAGAAAAAAAACCTGAGGAAGGAAACGATGCCATAAACACCGGACTCATTGACCCCAAGGACAATGACAAGGATGTTTTCTCCTTGACCACAAAAAAGGAATAAATCATGTTCACATATCTACATCCATCCTATTTTTTCCTATTGCTACTATTAATACCGATAGTAGCTTGGTACATCTGGAGGAATAGAAAGAATTCCGCCAGTCTTAGAATCTCATCAATCGATTCATTCAAGGATACGAAGAAAAGCTATAAAACATATTTACTGCACTTGCCTTTCATCCTTAGAATCGGAGCTATCACCGCAATTATTTTCACATTGGCCAGACCTCAATCGACAGACAACCAATCCAACAAAAACGTCGAAGGCATCAACATCGTCATGGCAATGGATATCTCAGAGAGTATGAATGCGGAAGATCTCAAACCGACACGACTCGAAGCCGCAAAAAATGTAGGCAAAGAATTCATCATGTCGCGTCCGAACGATAATATCGGATTGGTAGTTTTCGCAGGAGAGAGCTTCACGCAAAGCCCGTTGACCACCGACAAAATGGCTCTTGTAGGTTTGCTGAGCAGCGTTAACGACGATATGATAGAAGACAAAGGAACCGCCATCGGCCTTGGAATCGCCAACGCAGTGAACAGGATTAAAGATGTGGAAGCTAAATCAAAAGTAATCATTCTACTCACCGACGGTTCGAACAACCGTGGTGAAATTGATCCTATGACAGCCGCCGACCTTGCCGCCAACTTCAAAATAAAGGTCTACACTATCGGAGTCGGCACAAAGGTCGGACAAGCGCCTATCAGAATCAAGACTCCTGAAGGCTATGTGAAACAAATGATGAATGTGGAGATAGACGAGACCACATTGCAAAAAATCGCAGAAAAAACGGGAGGAAGATATTACCGCGCCACAGACAACAAATCTCTGAAATCCATATATGAAGAGATAGACAAACTGGAAAAAACAAAAATCCAAGTGACAGAATATAGCAGGAAAAACGAAGAATACCTTCCGTTCGCAATCGCAGCCATGGCTTTGCTACTCTGCGAAATCGTTCTGAGGCAAACCATATTACGTCACATTCCATAAGAATAAGAAGGAGGAATATCTATGCTATTCAAATTCGCAAATCCTGAATACTTACCCCTACTATTCATCATACCGGCAGCCATCATCGGCTACATCATCATCAGAATAGACAGGAAAAGGAAAATCAAGAAGTTCGGCGACATGGAATTGATGAAATCCTTGATGCCGGGAGTCTCCAACGGAAGACAAATCGTGAAATTCACCTTGATGCTCTTAGCACTGACAGGCGCTATTCTCGTCATGGCTCGTCCTCAATTTGGCTCCAAACTTGAAACCGTGAAAAAGAGAGGTGTTGAAGTGATGATCGCCTTGGACATCTCCAACTCCATGCTGGCACAAGACATCAAGCCGAACAGATTGGAACGTTCCAAAAACATGCTCTATCAAATTTTGGATGGACTTGACAACGACAAAATAGGTGTAGTGGTCTTTGCGGGAACATCCTTCACACAATTGCCAATCACGACGGACTACCAATCATCCAGAATGTTCATCTCCACCATTTCCCCAAGCTTAATCGCCGCCCAAGGAACAGCAATCGGCGGAGCTCTGGAAAAAGCGTGCAGCGCATTCTCAGAGGATACCGAAACAGGTAAATCAGTCATCATCATAACAGATGGAGAGAACCACGAAGACGATGCGGAGAAAGCGGCTAAGGAAGCCGCCGAGAAGGGCATTCAAGTGAACGTGGTCGGAATCGGTTCCGTAGAGGGAGCGCCTGTCCCTATAGAAGGAACGGGCGATTACATAAAAGACCGCTCGGGCGATTACATAAAATCGGCTCTGAACGAAGATATGTGCATTAAAATAGCCCAAGCCGGCAATGGTATCTATGTACGCGCCGACAACAGCAACAACGCTCTTAAAGTAGTTCAGGAAGAGATCAATAAAGTAGCGAAAACAGACGTGGAAGCAAAAGTCTACTCGGATTACGAAGAACAATACCCTACCATCGCTTGGATTGTGTTGATTGTTCTTATCGCCGAGTTCTTCATCATGGAGAAGAAGAACCGTCTTTTCAAAAATTTCAAATTATTCGACAAATAAAAGAATCATGAATAAGAAGATTTGGATATTAATCGGCGGAATCTCCGCAGTTGTAATCGCATTGGTCATATTCAACTTAAATAACCTATCCAACCTCGACGCTTACCAACTCGACGACATCATCAAAGAGGGGAATAAGAAGTTCGACAAAAAGGATTATGAAGGCGCCCTTCTTAAATACAAGACAACAACCTATTTAGACTCCACCAACCATGGCGCAGAATATAACATTGCGAACACAAAATCTGAAAAGGAAGAGTATCCGCAAGCTGATTCTCTCTACAATGAAGCTGCGCGCCTCTACATTAAAACAAATCAAGATAAAGAAAAATATGTGGACGACGATTTCTTGTCCCAATTATACCATAACAAAGGGAATGCGAACATGAAACAAACCATGCCTATCGATTCCGTGGTTTTGATTCAACAAATGGTAAATGCGATGGGAGACAATCCCCAAGAAGGAGCCAACGCCGCATTGCAACAACTATACCCATCTCTGACAAAAAGTTTGAATAACACACAAAAAGCCATTTCAGATTACAAAAATTCACTCAGGAGAAATTCCCAATGCGACAGTACAAGATTCAACCTTGCACTTGCCCAAGATTACGAGAAAAGATTGCTGGAAATTCTGAAAAACATCACACCTCCTCAAAATCAACAAAACCAACAACAAAACCAACAAGACAAACAGAACCAACAAGACAAACAGAACCAACAAGACCAACAGCAAAACCAACAAAACCAACAAAATAACAAAGAAGACGAGAGAAATCAAACAGACGAAAAAGGAGAACAAAAGGACGACCAAGTTCCGGATCTCTCTAAAGAAAATGCTGAACAAATTCTGAAAGCCATGGAGAAAGACGAAGAAAACACATTAAAGAAAATCCGACTGAAAAGGAATAAGGAACAGCAGAGAAGAATTATAGAAAAAAATTGGTAATTACGAATAATAAAATGACCGTCAATGCATACATATTGGGCAGGACGTCACACTTCAAGATAGTTTCAGACATTTGAAATAATGGAGTTTTATTAGTATTTTTGCATAAAGAAGACAATTAAGTAAAAAAAATGAAAAATAAAATAATTCTAAGTTTACTCCTTCTCGTAGGAAGTTTGAATTATCTATGGGCAGAAGGGGACGTGTCATTCAAAATGTCAGCTCCAACACAAGTGGCCATGAACCAACAATTTAAGTTGGAGTTGACAATCACCAACGCCTCTCCCCAAATTTCAGAACCTGATTTTAAAGATTTCACCGTATTAAGCGGACCTTCTGTCGGGAAATACCAACAAGTAACAATGACTAATGGTAAATTCACCCAAACAACAAGTCTGGTCCACACTTATATCCTGACCCCCAAAAAGGAAGGAACCTTCACAATTTCTCCGCTAAGATTCAAACAAGACGGAGAAACCATTATGTCAAATGCGGTGACAATAAAAGTAGTCTCAGCCGGTCAAGCATACTCTTCCCAACAATCAAATGGGCAAAGTTCTTCCAACAATGGATCATCAAGCGTATCTGGGAACGGGAACAACGAACCATTCGTAAAAACCTCATACTCCAAAAGGAACGTCTATGAACAGGAAGAGATTATAGCCACCATCAAGCTTTACCATCGTGGCAACGTTGTACAAATAGAAGATGCGAAACTTCCTGAATACAAAGGTTGTATATCAAAAGACGTTGAACTCAAAAAGGAGGATTGCGTTGGTCAGGAAGTGGTAGACGGAGTTAAATACTACACCTATAAACTCAAGCAAACCATACTCTACCCACAAAGAAGTGGTACAATAGAAATCGAAAAAGGAGAACTGACTACAATCATGGAAATTCAAACCAGGTCCAATAGTATCTGGGACTTCGACGATTTCTTCAACACGAGGAAGAGAGTCAGAAAAATCATTCCGTTCGAAGGCGCCAAATTAGAGGTTAAAGCGCTTCCTTCAGAAGGGAAACCCGCAGATTTCAACAATGCGGTAGGATCTTTCAAGATGGAGAGCAGCATCAGCAAGACAGAGGCGAAAGCCTTCGATCCAATCACCATCAAAGTGAAAATCAGCGGCACGGGTAACATCAAATATGTGAAGAGTCCTACATTCAACTTTCCGACAGACTTCGACGTATACGAACCTAAAGAGAACACCAAAGCAAACGGAAACTCAGGCACAAGGGAAATCGATTATCTCGTCATTCCACGTCATGCGGGAACCTTCGAAATTCCGGCAGCATCGTTCTCCTACTTCGATCTGAATCAGAAGAAATATAAGACGCTGAAAACACAAGAATTCGTCCTCAACATCGAAAAGGGTGAAAACAACGGAGAGAACAGCCAAGTTGTCTCGAACTTCGCCACAAAAGAGAACGTGCAGTTTATCGGTAAAGACATCCGCTATATCAACACCCAAAACACTTCAGTTCAGAAGAAAGAAAAAGAATTCTTCGGAACAGTCGGATTCTGGCTATGGTACATCATCCCGCTTATTCTCTTCATAGCATTAGTCATCCTTTATAGGAAACAAATCAAGGAGAATTCTAACTTGGCATTGGTGAAAAACAAACGCGCCAATAAGCAAGCCAAGAAGAGATTGAAACAGGCAGAAGTCAATATGAAGGCTGGAAACAAAGAGGCCTTCTATGAAGAGGTGACGAAAGCACTTTGGGGGTATACAAGCGATAAATTGAATATTCCGATGTCGGAACTCACCAAAGAGACCATCGAGAGCGAACTGCTCGACCATCAAGTGAACGAGGAAACGGTTAAGTCATTCATGGACATTCTCCACACTTGCGAGTACGCAAGATTCGCGCCGTCCGACAAAGAGACGGCAATGGACGATATGTACAACGAGACGGCTGAAGTCATCGGAAAATTAGAGGAACAAGTAAGAAAATAAGATATGAAAAAGATAATTATATCATTCACGTTGGCTATTATTTCGACGCTTGCTTTCGCCGGAGAGTCCAACAACATGAAACTTGCGAACGACGCCTACAAAGCGGAAAAATACGCCTTGGCGGACAGCCTTTACACCCAAGTCATGAAGAACGAAGGTGAATCTGCCGCTCTCTTTTACAACCTAGGCAATGCGAAATACAAGCAAGGGGAAATCGCTTATGCGATACTCTATTACGAAAAGTCACTGAAGTTGGAACCGGACAACGAAGACACCAAGTTCAACTTAGAGATGGCACGTAGCCAAACGGTCGACAAAATTGAGACAATGGAGAAATTCGTTCTCACCGAATGGAACGAATCCATCCAAAAAGGTACCACTTCGAACGGATGGGCGAAATGGAGCATTTTCTCCTTTATCGTAGCGCTTGTCCTTATCGGCTTATACATCTTCTCTCCTAAAGTTCTGATTAAGAAGATAGCCTTCTTTACTGCTTTGGCAGCATTGATATTCACATTCATTTCCTTCGGTTACGCTAAGGCGCAAAACAAGGCAAAAGCGCAGAATGAAAGTGCGATTATCGTCTCCCCTACCGTCACAGGCAAAAGTGCGCCGGACGACGGCGGAACTGATTTATTCGTTCTCCATGAAGGAACTAAGGTGAACGTGAAAAGCAAACTTGGAGACTGGATGGAGATACAGATGGAAGACGGTAACACTGGTTGGATTAAAAGCAATAAGGTGGAGATCATTTAAAAACCACTAATGTTCATATAGAGAAGGCGGGTCAAAAGATCAGCCTTCTCTTTTTATTAATGGACGCTTACGTTCTAAACATATATTTTTGTTGAAATAATTATAATCGGAAGATATGAAAAAGATACTTATCGCATTAATAGTTTTGGCGGGACTCACTAGTTGTAACTCTTTTCACAAAAAAGAGAGCGTAGAATATGTGAAGAACTTAGCAAAAGGCAATTATGGACAGACAATAGCAGTAACAGACACTTCGTTCAACGATATGACCAACCAAGATTCAATTCTTAAATTCACCCAAAACATAGGCGATTACATCAACTTCCTATTCGGGAAAGAACCTGAAATCACCTTCCTATCATCTGAAAAAAAATTAACCATTTCAAATAACAATTCAGCAGCAAACAACGAAGTCGTACAATTGGAAATCGCCAATGAGACTACGTATGCCATCATAATCATGAACTATAATCCCTCAACCGGGAAAGTGAAGGGGATTCAAATCGGTCAGACGCAGCAAATAATACCTATGACAAAATACTGGGTGTCACTGGCAATCGGACTTCTCGTCATTGCATTCATCATATATACAATAGTGAAAATTAAAAGAAGCGACACAAAGAAAAAGTGGTTGAAATACATTCTAACCATTCTTATTAATTGTCCGACAATGGTAATCAGCGCCCAAACAATGACGCTACAACTATTTAAAATACAACTCTTCGGATTTGGATTTACATTTTTCGGACATCAATATAATGTAAACGTCGCCTTCCCATTGGCAGCTATTGTCATACTCTACATGTTAACCAAGGAAAAGAATAAGAATAGAGGCGCCCAAAAAGAAGAGGAAGTGGTTTGATCAAAACTCAATCAAGGAATACAAGCATATTTATAAAACACCGAACGGTAGAAAAAACACCTTTGCGTGATACAAAGGTGGCTTTATCGCAACATATCAAGTTCTGAATTGCAATAAAGAGAGAGGGGAATTCAAAAAAAGGGCGCCATTTCCTAATGACGCCCGAAAATCGTTATTCAAACAAACTAGTTTATCACTCCACCATCACTTTCTTTCCCATGATGACATAAATGCCTTTAGGTAAAATAGCCACTGGTGTAATACCCTCTTCATAGCGGACATTCTTCGCTACCAATCTTGAATACAAATCGTAAATATCAAGAGTTCCAGGCTTTGTGGACTTAACATAAATATGATTCCTGTATGCGTAAACGGAGAACGAATCACTGCCAGCATCCGCCAATGATGTAGGCTCTCCACCTTTTAATTTTTCTATTGTTTCTGTTTGGGTATCTGTATATGATTTACCATTAAATGTAACTGTCGCTGTATATGTAATTTCTCCCTCTTTTTCTAAGGTTGGAGCAATTGTTGTATCAGATACGACCACAACATCCTCGACTATTTGTTTGTCATCATCACCTACACATGTAAATGTGGCAATAGCTTGGGTATAATCATCATTCCAAGTAAATACAGGTTCTCCATATTTATGTCCAATAGCCGGTATTTCCACACTATCTTTGAGCGTGTATTGTTTTCCATTGATTTCCACCACTGCGGAATAGACAATTTTACCTTTCTCTGTACATGTTGCTTTCGTAGTATCTGTAGAAATTTCTTTGCTTGCGCCTGACAATGTATGGGTTTTATCATTTTCACAGACAACAACACCTTCTACCGATGTTTTATCTAATGTCCACGCAAACGCTGGCTCACCGAATGTGTGGCCAATAGCATGAATAGTGTCCGTTTCAGATGCTCCGCAAGCGCAAGTGTGTGTACGCAAGCCAAATGCCGTGCAAGTTGCGACTTGCGTTGTATCCCAAACTCCGTAAGAGTGAGCCTCGAAAGTGGCTACAAGCACTGTGTCGCTGACTATGGTTATGGTGTCTTTGGCATTCATTCCGTTGTTCCAGCCTGCAAAGTGGTAACCCTTATCTGGAATGGCCTCTACAGACACTTTCGACATATATTCGTATGCACCTCCTTCGCCAGAAATTGTACCATTTTCGGCAGTAAGTGTAAGGCTGAAAATGATTTTTCCGCTGAAGTTTGGCATGGTGTCGATAGAAATATTTTGTCCCCATACGGTATCGGCATTGTGCAACAATTTGGCAACGGTACCGTTGGCAAATTCCAGTTTTGTCATTTGGACGGCATTAGTGTCCAGCCCTGACAGATAGTAGCAATTTTTGATGGTGCCTTCATTATATCCACACACTCCGCCAACATTCAATGTTTCATCTCCACTATTAATTTCACCAGTATTGTAGCAATTGATGATTTCACCAACAGTATGTCCACATATTCCACCGATACGCTGTGAACTATCTCCAACACTAATCAAACCAGTGTTGTAGCAATTGGTAATATAATAAGCAAATCCACATACTCCACCGACATACGCTGACTTATCTCCACCACTAATCAAACCAGAATTGTAGCTATCGGTGATATCGTTGCTCACATAATTTCCACATACACCGCCAATAACCATTGCATCATCTCCACCGCAAACCACGCCAGTATTGTAGCATTTTTTGATGGTGCCATAATCAGATCCACACACACCGCCGATAAACCTTGTGCCACTAACAGCTCCTGTATTGTGGCAATTTTCAATTGTGCCATAATCTTCACCAGACAAGCCACCTACAGATTCTTTACCTACAACAACCCCAACATTATAGCTGTTCTTTATTGTGCTGTAGTTTTCACCACACAAACCACCTGTATAGGTAGTAAGACCAGTAACAGAACCAACATTATAGCTGTTCTCAATTGTAGCGAAATTTTCTCCACACAACCCACCGGCATAATTAGAACCTTTAACGGAACAAACATTATAGCTGTTCTTTATTGTTCCGGTTGAAGCAGATCCACACAAACCACCTACAAAGGAAACTCCTGTAACTGAACATCCACTATAACAATTTTCAATTAGTCCATTCGCATTAACTCCACACAAACCACCTATGTCTTCATAACCCTCAAAATAAGAATCAACAACTCCAAGATTCTGAATAGTAGCACCATTATCTATATATCCAAATAAACCCACAAAATTCTTTTCCGTATTACTCAAATAAAGGCCACTGATAGTATAATTTTGACCATTGAATACCCCTGTAAACTGATTATTTTCACTAACTCCTATTGGGGTCCATTCCACAAAATTGTCACCTTTTAGAGTTCCATCTTCGTTTAACACATTTGCGTTAACAACAATATTATTTGTTAAAACAGCATTGGCAGAGGAATTTCCTCCGTTCACAAAATTGGCAAACCAATACAATTCGCCAGCATTGGAAATCTGATAAACGCCGTCCACTAATTCGGCTGGCTGATAGATTGTTGAATCGCCCCAAACAAAGATTCCATTCTCGTCAAACGGCATACTGTTTAAGGTGAAATATGTGCCATCATTTTCAAACACCTCATGATCATTAAATCCCGGCAACGAATTTTCATCGGTCAAATCTTGTCCCCAAACATTGTCGCTCTGTCCTAATAGATACGCAACCTCACCAGAATGGAACTGTTCTTCTGTTTTACCTCCATTGCCATTGTCTTCGTCGCACAAATAGTAGTTGGTGTTAATAATTTCGCATTTTTTGCATAATACTATTTCACTTTCATTACCATAATAATCATTTAGGTATTGACTTTTAGCTGTAGTGTAGCAATTATTTATTGAATCAGATTTTTCATTATAGCCACATAAACTACCGTAAGAAGCGTCTGTTTCTTTATAATAAATAACAATTCCCGTACTGAAACAACTCGTTATCTTGCCCGACGCTCGATTAGCGCCACATAAACCACCTACATAGTCTTCTGATGCCTCCACTTTTCCTGAATTGTAGCAATATTTGATTGTGCCCTCGTTAACACCACACAAACCACCCACGTATGTATATCCCAATACACCGCCGTCATTTTCATCTCCCTTATACGTACTAGAACTGTAGCAATTTTCGATGGTGCCATTATTATATCCACAAAAAGAGCCAACATAATCTTTCCCACCAAAATACGAATCAACAATGCCTAGATTTTTAATGGTTCCATTATTTATGCGAAACAAACCAACATAATTTTCAGCAGAAAGTTCACAAAATACTTTACTTATGGTATGTCCTTTACCATCAAATGTTCCTTCATATTCACTAATTGGGTCCCAGTTACGATCCCCATAGTTCGGGAATGTAATATCTGCTGTTAATTCGGCGCAAGCATTTCTTGTTCCTCCATTAACAACATGTTGTGCAAACCAACACAATTCACCTGCGTTGGAAATTTTATAAACACCGTCCACCAATTCTGCCGGATGATAGAATGTGACAAGGGGAAACTCGCATATTCCATACTCATCATACGGCAAATTGCTCTCGTTGTAGTATTTACCATCTTTTTCATATAACTTAGGACCATTTATCGTTGGCAACGAATTTTCAGCAGTTAAATCTTGCCCCCAAACAGGATTGGCGTTGTTTAGGTTTAACAGGTATGCCACTTCGCCAGAATGAAATTGATTCTTGGTCATTGCAGAGCCATAATTATTTTCCTGAGGACAACAACCTTCTAAATAAAAACAATTGGTGAAATTAGCTTTCCCATCTTTAAATCCACAAATACCACCAACCGAGGTAGCACCCGTACCAATACTAATAGAGCCGACAAAGTAGCAGTTATAAATTCCATCTTCCCCATTATATTCTGAACAAATACCACCAGCATAACTATATTCATTAGGTGCAACAATCGTACTATTGCTGAAGCAGTTTATGATTTTACCATAACATCTTCCGCATATGCTGCCTATACAATAAAATGTGTCGTCATATAACTTAAAATAAGAATCCACAACTCCAACATTTTGAATAATTGAATTTGGGCCAGTCCAACCAAACAAACCGACAGACTTTTTATTTTCTCCATCAAAATAAAGTCCGCTGATTGTATAACCTTTGCCATCGAATGTGCCTTCGTACTGATTGTCCCAGTCTTGTTTCCAAATTGGAACCCATGTTTTATAATTTTCACCTTCGGTGATTAAATTGCCACCATCATCAAAATTAAGTGTGTTAACAACAATGTTGGCTGTTAGTTCAGCACAAGCATTAAGATGGTCACCACCTTCGTTCACAAATTCTGCAAACCAATAAAGGTCATCTACACTTGAAATTTGATAGGGATCATCTGTTGATCCATTGCCAGCAGGTACATATTCTGCTGCATAACAGAAATCAGTTGCAATCAACATGCAACCTAATATGGAAAGCATTCGGGTAAAAAGACATTTCATTTTCATAAGAATAAATTTTTAATGAGTCAAAAACTAGAATATGTGATTAACACAAGTATAACGTTTTTTTTGCCTTCTTAGAAATCTAAGCAATAACGTGTAATTAAGAATTAAGAACTAAGAGCGGAATTTTCTAAAGAAATTATTTGATAATTGACAATAGTAAACGCCACAAAAAAAAATTCGTGTTTTTTCAGGCGGATACAGAGGTCCGAAACCTGCTATTAGACTGATGGAAGAAATGAAAGATGGATGCTGGAGCTATAACAGACATCATGACATTTGCGACTGACTGATGAGCGCATACACTTCATTTAGATTTAACAATAAAATAGAGAATAACGTATTTGGGGAAAAGGAAATCCTATTACCTTCTCAAAGAATTTTGGCGGGAGTCCTCCCCTAGATAGCCAAAATTTATTAAATTCGCGAGAGCGGTTTTAGAGGCGGAAGATTCGCCACCAGACCCACTAAGAAAGGAATTATCAGAATGGCAGAATTGGATTTCAACGAGACACAAGCGGCGATCGCCGAATACGGAGATGACAGTATCAAGCACTTGGAAGGTCTTGAGCACGTCAGATTACGTCCCGGTATGTACATCGGAAAGTTAGGAGACGGAAGCCACTACGACGATGGTATTTACGTATTGCTTAAAGAGGTGCTGGACAACAGTATCGACGAATTCAGAATGGGGGTAGGAAAACAAATTGAAATCACCCTAAAAGAGGGAGCAATCACTATTAGGGACCATGGGCGAGGAATTCCTCTCGGGAAAATCGTAGAAGCGGTCTCCATCATGAACACGGGAGCTAAATACGATAACAAATCATTCAAGAAATCCGTCGGATTGAATGGTGTGGGTACAAAGGCCGTCAACGCATTGTCAGAAAATTTCAGGGTACAAAGTATCAGGGAAGGGAAAACGAGAATCGCCGAATTCAGTCGTGGCGTGCTAGTCAACGACACGGACATCATCGATTACGACGGAGAGGAAGGCAACGGTACCATCACCTACTTCAAGCCGGACAATGATCCGAAGATATTCGGTAACTACAAATACAAAGAGGAGTTTGTGGAGACAATGCTCCACAATTATACTTACCTCAACACGGGTCTCACCTTAATCTTCAACGGTCAAAAATTCACATCCAAACATGGACTGTTGGATTTGCTGAACGCCAACTTGGTGGAAAACCCACTCTACCCTATCATCCATTTCAAAGGAGACGACATCGAAATCGCCTTTACCCATTGCATGCAATACGGTGAAGACTACTACTCTTTCGTAAACGGACAGCACACCACGCAAGGAGGTACGCACCAATCCGCCTTCCGCGAGGCGATAGGAAAAACCATCAAAGAGTTCTACAACAAGAACATGGAGTTGCCAGACATCCGTGCGGGATTGGTAGCCGCTGTTTCCGTCAACGTGGAAGAACCCGTATTCGAGAGTCAAACAAAGACGAAACTGGGTTCACGCGACATGGATCCGACGAGCGGGATATCCATCAATAAGTTCGTCAACGATTTCGTCAAAGAACAACTCGACAACTATTTACATAAGAACCCAGATACAGCAGACGTTCTGCTGAAGAAGATACAGGACGCCGAAAGAGAGCGTAAAGCAATCGCCGGTCTCACGAAAGCGGCGAAAGAGCGCGTCAAAAAGGTGAGTCTATGCAATAAGAAATTGAGGGATTGCAGAATCCACTACAACGATACCAAAGGTGACCAACAAGAGTTGACCAGCATTTTCATCACCGAGGGAGACTCCGCCAGCGGTTCCATCACCAAGAGCCGCGACGCGAACCTGCAAGCTGTATTCTCCCTAAGAGGTAAGCCGGAAAACAGTTACGGGAAGTCCAGAAAGATCGTTTACGAAAACGAGGAGTTAAACCTGCTTCAAGCCGCCCTCAACATAGAAGAGGGAATGGAAGGTCTCCGCTATAACAAGGTAATCATCGCCACCGATGCCGATGTGGACGGAATGCACATCCGCCTGCTTCTTCTCACCTTCTTCCTGCAATTCTTCCCTGACCTCGTCAGAAACGGACATGTCTACATTCTGGAGACCCCTCTTTTCCGCGTAAGGGACAAGAAACAGACCTTCTATTGCTACTCCGACGAGGAGAGACTAGACGCTATCAACAAGATAGAGAAGAGCGGCGCAAAAGCGGAAATAACACGATTCAAAGGTTTGGGAGAGATTTCTCCGGACGAGTTCAAGGGCTTCATCGGAGACAACATAAAACTCGACCAAGTATCGATGAGGAAAGACGACGATTTGAGCAATATGCTCGAATTCTACATGGGTAACAACACCCAACAACGCCAAGACTTCATCATCGACAACCTTGTCATCGAAGAGGACTCACCTAACGAATAGTAAAATTTATAATAAATACAATGAAAGAATTAAACGAAATGGTCATCGGCATCTGCAACGACCACGCAGGCGTAGAGGTAAAGAACTACATCATCGAACAGCTTGGCAGCCAAGTGCAAGCTTTCGTCAACTTCGGAACCAACACAGAAGAGAGCTGCGACTACCCTGATTACGCACACCCGATGGCGGAAGCGGTAGAGTCAGGCAAATGCGACTTGGGCATCGCCATCTGCGGCACAGGAAACGGTATTTCCATGACTTGCAACAAGCATCAAGGCATTCGCGCAGCCCTTTCATGGGAAGTAGAAATCGCAAAACTCGGACGCCAACACAACAATGCGAACGTTGTGGGCATTCCAGCAAGATTCATTTCCAAAGAAAAAGCATTGGAAATCGTGAAAGCATTCCTCACTACTGATTTCGAGGGAGGCAGACACGAACGCAGGGTGGCTAAAATAGCCGTCAAATAATAGGATTTCAAATGAAGAGCCTGTCCAACTAACGGACGGGCTCTTCTGATTCAATCTGACGGCAGACATACCTTGAGAAAGACTAATACCGGGAATACACTCAAAAGGCGCATATAAACACACCTCTATGATGTTTTCATCCATCATTCGCCCCCTCGTCTATCCGACACTACCAATCGGGAATAAAAGGCTGGAGAAACATTTCTCCAACAAACGGGTAATCATCACCGGAGCCTCACATGGCATCGGAAGAGAATTGGCTTACCTGCTAATGGGAGCGAAAGCCGACCTTATCCTAGTCGCACGCACGGAAAGCGAACTCATCAAGATATGCGAGGATGCCAACAAAGCAGGATGCCAAGCGACCTACCGCGCCATCGACTTACGGGAAAGGGAAAAACTGGACGCTTTTTGCAAAGAATTAAGCGAAGACAACCAACAGATAGATTACTTCTTCGCCAATGCGGGGAAATCCATCCACAGACCTATATCCGAGGCATACGACCGTCTGCACGACTACGACCGGACGATTGACCTAAACTACAAATCACTAGTCGCCATATCATTAGCCATACTGCCACAAATGAGCAGAAAGGGAGGCTGCATCATCTACACATCCGCAGTAAGCACACTTTTCCCGCTTGCGCCAAACTGGTCAGCCTACCACGCATCAAAATGTGCAGGAAACGCATGGTGCGATACGGCGGACGCTGAATTCGCGAAACGGAATGTCAGGGTGAAGATCGCCTATCTGCCATTAGTACACACACAAATGAGCGACATCAACCCGACCTATCAAAAAATGCCCGCCTTCTCCGCAAAAGAAGCCGCAAACGTATTGGCGAAACTAGCAAGCGGCCTTTGTTCATCCTACAAACCATGGTGGGCAAGAATCGCAGCTCCCATCTCATATCTACTATCACCGCTCGTCAAATTCATCTATCGTCACATTTAGCCTATGGACACCATATTAGCGAAAGCGCTTTATAAAACACACCTCATCAGTCCGCTAGGATTACTACGTTTAAGCGCAAGTTTTCTGAAAGAAGGTGTGACTCTCATGGCCATATTACGTTTCTCAGCCCAATATTACCCTAACGAATGCGCCTTGGTCTCAGAAGGCAATCGTCTGACATACGGCGAATTATACGGCAAGACAAAAAAATTGGCAATGATACTCTACCACCAATACGGACTGAGTGCCGGCATGAAAACCGGGGTACTCTGCAGGAACCACGAGACTTCAGCGCTGACCCTCCCCGCACTTTCGCGGTTAGGAGTGAACATCAGATTGCTTAACACCGACATGGTATCCGACAAAATAGGCGAGCTCATCAACAACGGGAAAATAGACCATCTGATATACGATGAAGAACTTCGCGAGAAATGTTTACCCGACAATATCCCCTGCGCCACAATAACGACAGAAGAACTGAGCGTAAGCCTATCGGAAGAGAGTGTGGTCGGCAACAAAAAAATTCCGCACCAATTCAAAGGAGCCCAAATATCCGTATTGACAGGAGGGTCAAGCGGAGTCTACAAAGAAGCTTCACGCCAAACAGGACTATTCCAATTTCTTCCACCATTCTTCGCCCTATTGAGAGACATCAAAATACATGACTACAAGAGCGTATACGTGGCACTCCCCTTCTACCACGGATTCGGATTAGGCGTACTGATTATCGCATGGGCGATGGGCAAAAAGATATGTCTATCACGCCATTTCAAAGCCATAGAAGCGATCAAGACCATACACGAGGAAGAAGTGGAAGTGTTGCCTATCGTTCCGGCCATGTTAGCCCGCATTTGGCAAATAGAGGGCGCCAAAGAGATGGCGAAGAGCGTCAAGTGCGTGATAAGCGGAGGAGACAGGCTTGACAAAAAAATATATGACGAAACCCAAAATAAACTAGGCGACGTACTATTCAACCTCTACGGCACGACAGAGGCGGGATTCTTCATGATGGCAACGCCCGAATGCTTGGCTCAGAACGAGGAGATGGCCTTAGGCAAGCCCATAAAAGGCGTAAAGTGTGAAATACGCGAGGAAGGAACGGACGGTGTCGGAGAGCTCTGGGTAAGATCCGAATGGGCTATGATAGGAAGCCAAGGGAAATGGCAAGCGACGGGAGACTTGGCGTATAGAAATCCGTCAGGCGTCTACTTCCACCGGGGCATATCACGCAACATGGTCGTATGTGGAGGAGAAAACGTCTATCCGGAAAATGTGGAAAGAATTTTGAACAGTCATCCCGACATCGTGGCGACCAAAGTTTACCCCGCATCCGATCCGGAATTCGGCACCGTGCTCAATGCGCAAATAGAGTTACGAGAAGGAGTCAAGCTCACCGAAACCGAACTGAAAAATTGGGCGTACGGAAAACTTTCGAGGGCAGAGATGCCCCACCGATTCACATTCAAAGCGCTGGAAATATTGTCTACCGGGAAAAGAAGGGCGCAATAAACCCGAAATGGCTAAGTAACAGGAAGACCCGCTATACTTTTTTCCGCAAGCCAACACGCCAACCACTCAGAACACAAGCACACCCTAATCCCACCAAAAGAACCAAAATTTAG
>CALCUH010000159.1 GCA_937907165.1 uncultured Bacteroidales bacterium
CTGCGAACGGTCCGGCATGACAGCCTCCTTGGTGATGACAAGCGTGCCGTCCTCGACCGACAGATTCTGGAAATCCTCCGTCAAGGCCGCAGTCACCGTTGTCTGCCCCGCATCCTTCTTGACTAGGCTGCCGCAGCCCGTCACCTCGGCATATATCGCAGCCGTATATCCAGCAGGACCCGAACCGATGATTAAGCAACGTACTTTTTCCATTATCTTTTTTTTATTAATTTCAACGTAAATCAACGACCTCCACACCAGGGAATTTCTTCGGATCGAAGACGAATTCAGCATCCTGCAACTCCTTAGGTGTTATCTTCGTGACATTAAAGTAAGTATGGATACCACCCTTTCCACGAAGCGCGATAGACTCCAACAATAAACTCTTCTTTTCGAACGTCAGATGGATGATAGAATAATTGCTATTCAAATCATTCGGATACAACTCCACATCCTCGCAAACCTTTCCGTTAACGGAAGACTCGCCCATATAACGCATCTTATAATCCGTTTTGTACGATTTCATCAGAAGAATAGGATTCACCTCCTTCAAATCATCTTGGTCGGGGGTACTGATGGATACCTCCTTCTCCTTCACCATATGGACCGCCTCTGTCTTTCCGTCGAAATAGGTGTCCACATTCCTCAGAGACAATTTGAACTTATCCCCTTTCAGCAATGCGCTTCCGTTGTAAGTGTCTTGTTTTGAATCCCTTACATTATCCACCTTAATGGCAAATGTAATCTCCATTCCTTTCTTGCTCTCCATCACAGCCACAGCCTTGTCCAACAAAGATTTGGCCCTCGGATCGACGCTCTCCTCCAATTGGGAGAAGGCGGTGCACGTCCATACAGAGACGAATACCATCAAAAAGAACTTTCTCATATTCATGTTGTTTTTAGTATTAATATTTGTTTTTCAAGTTATTAATAATCATATCCAACTGATCCAAATCGGTAACCCTCACCTCACGAGGCTTACTACCCTCTTGCGGTCCGACGATACCCGCCACCTCCAATTGGTCCATTAGTCTACCCGCACGATTGTAACCCAACGACAACTTACGCTGGATCATAGAAGTGGAACCCTGCTGAGTCGATACGATCAAAGCGGCAGCCTCCTCGAAACGAGGGTCGAGCTTGCTTAAATCGACGTCTTTCGGCGAGTCACCCTCCCCGTCGCTCGGCGGATCCGGCAAAATGTAGGCGGTAGGATAACCTTGCTGATCGGAGATATATTTCGTGATACGCTCCACCTCAGGCGTGTCGACAAACGCGCATTGCACACGTTCGAAATCATTACCCTGACTAATCAGCATATCACCACGTCCAATCAACTGGTCGGCGCCCCCTTGGTCCAAAATGACACGCGACTCAAGACCCGTGGAAACCTTAAAGGCGAAACGAGCCGGGAAATTGGCGCGGATGACACCCGTGATAATGTTCGCGGACGGACGTTGCGTCGCCAAAATCATGTGGATACCAACGGCACGGGCTTTCTGGGCGATACGCGCGATCGGCTGCTCCACATCCTTACCGACTTGCATGATCAAATCGGCGAACTCATCGATAATCACGACGATATAAGGCATGAAACGATGCCCTTTGTTCGGATTCAAACGTCTGTTGATGAACTTCTCATTATACTCCTTCACCTGACGCACATTCGCATCCTTGAGCAACATATAGCGGTCGTCCATCTCGACGCATAGAGACTTCAACGTCTCCACCACCTTGTTGACATCCGTGATAATCGCCTCTTCGGAATCGGACATCTTCGCCAAGAAATGGTTCTCAATCGGCGCATACATGCTGAACTCGACCATCTTAGGGTCCACCATCACGAACTTTACCTCAGAAGGATGTTTCTTGTAGAGAATGGAGGTGATGATCGCATTCAAGCCGACGGACTTACCTTGACCCGTCGCACCCGCCACCAAAACGTGAGGCATCTTGCAAAGATCGACCATATAGACCTCATTGGTAATCGTCTTACCAATCGCTATAGGAAGTTCATATTTAGACTCTTGGAATTTCTTACTATTGATGATATCCGCCATCGGAACCGTCTGAGGCTTGTTATTAGGCACCTCGATACCGATGGTTCCCTTACCAGGTATCGGAGCGATGATACGGATACCCTTGGCGGCGATGCAGAGGGCGATATCGTCACCCAAACTTCTGATACGGCTGATACGCACACCAGCGGCAGGCGTCACTTCGTACAATGTGACCGTAGGTCCCACCGTAGCCTTGATGGAAGAGATCTCCACACCGAAGCTTTTCAAGACCTCCACAATCTTATTCTTATTCTGCGTCTGCTCCTCCATATTGATGGTAGGACCACTTACCACAGACGCGTCAAACAAATCAGTGGATGGCTTTTTATAGAAACTCAATTCTTTTGTAGGATCATACAACTCCTTGATATCATCTCCAACCAAGACCTCTTCCTTCGTCTCATTTATCTGAAAATCAACGTTTTCAGGCTCTTCATTTCCATTAACGTCCTTATTGAAAGAATCTTGAGAGGAGCTATCCTCCTTTTGTCCGTTTTCATCATCACTTTGAGACGGAGCATCCGCATGAGGCTGATCAGGCATGTTAACGATGAATTCAGGCTCTCCATTGGAAGATGGCTTCGAAGCATTACCACTCGGCACA
>CALCUH010000160.1 GCA_937907165.1 uncultured Bacteroidales bacterium
TATCCCCCATCAAACAACCCCAGAGGGGTTGCACATAACATAGAATGCGATTATTGTGTATTATAATTATATAATATATTTTTCGCAAAAGGTTTTGCGGACACTAATACAAAAAAATCCGCGACATCCATTCCTGTGGGTGCTGCGGATTTTTATTAGCCTAAAGCATTATCTCAAACCTTCGTAGCTTGGCGTGAATCCTTGTTGGATGGCGCTGGCGAAGTAGTGGGCGATCTCTTTGCGCGAGTAGCCGAGAACGTTCTCTCCGATGTTGTAGAGTAGTTCGATCTCTTTCTTGTCGAATCGTTTGTCGGCGATGATGATGCCCATGATGTAGAGCAACATGGTGTCTCTGAGTGTAGGGTCTAACTCCAAAATCTTTGAAACTGACTCTTCGAACTTCTCGCTGACGTCCTGTTTGGAGAGTTCCTCGATGTATTGGATCGGGAAAATCTGCAGGGCGGCAAGGCTGTCTAAGATTTGGTCGGTCTCGTTCGCGTCTATCGCTCCGTCGCAGGATGCCACGATGAGACCCGCCGTCGCGATGAATATGGATAGATTGCGGTCCAACTCCGAACTGCGCACCTTGAGGAGGATGTTGATCAGACTCTCCATCTTTTCGGTCAGCTCCTTGTCGCTCTTCGCTTTAGAGAAGAGATGGATCGCCTCCACGCGTATCGGGTTGATCGGATGGTCGTCGCAGCTCAATCCCTCTTCCTCTTTGAAGTATTTGAGACGTTTGTTGTTCTCTTCGATGAATGATTCGAAGTCGATGCCCATCTTGTCGAAATCCAAGCCGGATGACATCTTGAAGAAGGCTGAGATGCAGACGTTCAGATTGCCTGTCGCCATGTATCCGTAACGGTCTGCCACCAACTCCGCCAATTGTTGCCAGAGCCTGATTTTGTGTAGCAGCAGCACCGGAATCTCTCCGTCTTGGAAGACGAACGTCACAAGGTTCAGAAGTCTGGCGTCTTGGTTGATGAGGTGGCCTAACTCGTGGCCGATGACGAACTTCAGCTCTTCGTCGGTCATCAGTTGGATGAGCGCTGAGTTGATGTTGATGATGTGCGCCTCGTCTTTGTCCTGCGCCATGATGGCGAACGCGTTGACTTCGGAGTTGCCTGTGATGTAGAAATCCACCTTCTCTTTGAATCCGAGCTTCTCTTTCACCTCCTCGAAGAGGTTGTTGAAACGTTTCAGCAGTTTCTCGTCCACCTTGATGCTATGGCCCTCTAAGGAGTCTTTCCAGTAGTTCTGCTTGGATGGTATGCGTGTCGCTTTGATGATCTCTTTGATGACGTCTCCCTGCATCGATTTGTAAATCTGCTCGAAGAGGTCTTTCTCCAACTTAATGGAGGGGCTTAATTGCTTTGATGACATGGTATGTTTTTTTATAATGATATTATTTATTTCCCTCGTTTATAGTTCGTCCAATTCCTCTCCGCTGCGTTCCATGATGGTGGCGGCGAGTCCGTCGGCCGTTTGTACGATGGTGACTAGCGGATAGAGCTTGCGGGAGGTGTCGTAGCACCTTTCGTCCTCGTAACTATCTTTGTTCACGCCCCACGCTCCCATGTGCCAGCGGATGGCGAGCATCTCGGCGTCTGTCAGTTCCAGCCCCGCGCAAAGGATGAGGATGACCGATTTCTCTCCGTGTCCCATCGGAAAGTTTTTGTAGGAGACGGTATATCCTTCCACGTCTTCCCATACGCCGATGGCGTTCTTGCGTTTCTTTGCGGAACGTTTGTAGATATCCGCCTTGCAGACGTCGTGCAGCAGGCTCGCGATGATGACGCTTTCGCGGCTCACCTCTTTCTCGAGCGAAGGCTCCAGCTTCTTCATTCCTTCCCATACGGCGAGCGCCGCTTTGCAAGTGTTGAGCGAGTGTTCTGCAAGTCCGCCCTCCACGTTGAGGTGGTGGTTGACCGAAGCGGGCGCTTCGAAAAATCCGTTGCCTTCCAACTCTTCTATCATATCTTCGACTCCGTCTCTTCCTGTCGAGCGGAGAAGCTCTTCGAATTCGGCTTTGTTCTTTTCTTTATCCATAATCGTTTACTGTTTATCGAGTCTTTTTATACATAAGATATTGATAATCATTTTAATATTCTATCAATCTGCTTGTCGGAAGCGTGCGGCAGAATCTTTCGGAGATGTTCCGCCATCCGTTCGTAGGATTCTTCCGGCGTCCTGTCGCAGCGGCAGCTACTTTTTCCGTACAGTGCCTCTGGCGTGCTGAGCAATGACCAACCCCAGCCGTATTTTTTACCATGCTTGTCGGTCGGATAGACGAAGTCCTCCGTGACGATGCGGCAAGCCATTTCCAGACGGGTGATGTGTCCGTCGAACGTGGAGCGCATCTTCGGACCGGTGAAGCCGCAAGCCGCTCTGAGTTCTCTCGTGATGAGGCTACCGTTGGTTCGTAGGGTGGTGAGGATGGCCTCCTCGACGGTGCCCGGTTCGGGAGCGGGGTTCTTGCTGCGTCGGTAATTGCAGAAGTCGGGCCACCACTCCTTGCTGATGAAGCCTGCTTTTTTGTTGAAGAATTTGCCATAGGGGCAACCCATCTCGGTGACGACCGTTCCTTTCCACTCCCATAGCCTCCACTCCCAGCTTCCGTCTGGGAAGACGTTGTAGCGGCAATCGTCGTCCACCACCTCGTCGGCGGAGAACCCTTCGATGCCGCTCTCCAGCAGGGGAAGGAACCCGATCTCATCGATTAGGGTCATGAGTTGGTCGTCTGTATGGATTTCACGAAATAGGCGCATCTCCGTTAAATTTTTTTCTCCGCTAAGGTAATCATAAATTTTGTAGAACCACAGGAAAAGGAGTATATCGGTGATGGAACGGCCTAAAAAGTTCCTAACATCTTTTTGACCAGCGGAGCGTGCCACTCTTTCACCTCCTCCGCATTGGGTGTGTGGGCGCCCGGAAAATGGAAGGAATGCGAGTAGTGCTCGAGGAAGAGAGGCTCGAAGTGGGCGACGGGATCCTGCTCTCCGAAGATGCCCCAGACCTTTCCCTTCATGGTTGGGTCGATGGCGTCGAACTGAATCTCCTCGTAGGCTTGGAACTCACGGATGAGCGGCTCGTCGATGACGAAGTTTTGGTTGCCGTCCGCCCGTGGTGATTTGTACTGGTGCGCCCCGATGCGGACGTTTAGGAACTCCGTCATCTTGAAGTGCGGATTGCCTAACAAGGCGGGGATTTTCAGTTCGGAAGCGAGCATTTGGGCGTAGAAGGAGCCACAACTGTTGCCGACCAATAGGTCGGGTTTCTCTTCCAGAGAGAGGTTGCGGATGAGTCTCAGCGCCGCTTCGGGATGAATGGGGAGGTCGGGGGTGAGCACCGTCGCTTCTCCTTCCAGTTCTTTCTTCAAGGCTAATGCGGGAACGCAACTTCCGCTAGCGAAAAATCCGTGTAGAAATATTATCTTCTTCAATTTAATAAATTAATAATTAATGTTTTATGTAAAAACTTATGATAGAAGCACTTTCACGAACGCTTCGGGCATGCAGATGTGTTAAGTGCTCATTTTTCAAAAAGGGAAGTCATGTGATTTCAGAATTCAAGGCTATCCATAAATGGTGACTAAATGCCTATCCTTTTTGCAAGCAAAGCCTTGTAGTCTCTCTTCATCTGCTCGTCCAGAAAAGAAGAATCGATGAAATCACAAAATGTAGGATAGAGTTTGGTATATTTCTTTTTCAGATTGGTGAACACTTTTGCCGTAATGCCGCAACTCTCGAAAGCTGTTTCAAAATCAGCATCCTTGAGCTTCTTTTTCTTCCCATTTAGCGTAAGGGCAAGCTCTTCTTCGTCCGCAGGATTGGCTATGGCCACATTCAGCAGATCGTATGCGGGAGTAAGACATACATCATCAGCGGGCTGATACAGAGAGAAGTTCTTCAGATGCATATCGTTGTTGCCTGTCAGCCATGAGAAATAGACTATTTCAAGGAAGTTGGTCACATCCATCTGAGGGTTAGACGAATACTTCCTTATAGCCTTGGCTATCTGTTCGTATGAACTTTTGTATTTGTGCTCCGTCTGACGTTCGGTCAGCTGGCACATGTCTTCCATTGCCACCTTCTCTCCGTCTTTCGTCCTGTCAATTCTTCGGGTAATATATCCAAGTGAATCATCCTTCATTCTGATGAGAGAGTGAGGAACGTGTCTGATTTTTGCCAAATCCGCCAGATGCATAGTCAAATCTTCGTTTTCTGGAAGCTGACGGAATTTGTCGGATTGTGGCTTGAAGATATAATCGCCCCACAGACCCACAATAGTCAGTTTCTGGCTCTCCCTATGCTTGTCCAGATGAAGCGACAATTTGGGCTGTACTCCTGTTAGTGTTGTCTGTGATCGGATGATTTGTCCGGCCAGCGCATCCATCTCGTCCCTTGCGTAATCCAGTGACGGGGCAACGGAAGTTCCGAAAAACTTCTTCGCACATTTGTTATGGAAATCGATCTCTCCATGAGCCAATTCCTTATAGCAATAGAGACACTTACTCATTTCCTTCATTATTTACCGGTTCTACACTAACGGCGCCGATGCAATCCTTGCAGCATAACAGAAGAAGCTCATAGCGATCTAGCTCACTGATGTCGGTATTTCTCAGTGCCACATCCAGCAGCCATCCTTCCGGAATCAGCCCGTCAAAGAAAGGGAATAGGATAGGGGATTTGTAGGGTTTGTCGCTGAGCGGCAATGTCAAGCTGACAGCGGTAGGGGAGTCCGATGCCAGATATTCCGTGTCATAAGTGAACTCATAACCCTCGTCGGTCTCCTTCAGAAGACCGGCTTTCCTTCCCTTGAATCTGATTAAGGCAGTTTTCATTTCTTATCTCCCTTCTTTTGAGGCACCAGCTCGTAATCGAATAATGCGAAGACTTGGACCACCTTGTCCATTCGGACAGTAGCTTTGCCTTGTTCTAGTTCTCGGACGAAATTTAGTCCCACACCAGACTTCGTAGCCAGGTCAACCTGAGTCATTCCATTCTCTTTTCGGAGCATCTTCAGTTTTGTCGCTATTGAATTTGTTGCCATAATTACATTGTTTCGAATGTAAATTTACTAAAATAAAATAAAATTACATTAGTTCAGATGTAAATTTATTATAAAAAAGCATAAGTACATCAGTTCGAATGTAATATTTTTACGAACACTTCGGGCAAGCAGATATTCCCTACGGGAAGCGCCTCTTTGAAGAGAGGAGCGATCTCCTGTTCCGTAAAGCCGGCGATGCCGCAGCCGATGGGCGTCACGTAAAAGAAGAGGTTGGGGTGTGATTGGGCGAAGCGGATGAACTCGTCCACATAGGGGCGGATTGTCTCCACGCCGCCTTGCATGGTCGGTATGGCGTAGCTTTGTCCTTGCAGTCCGACGCCTTGTCCCCAGATGGCGCCGAACTTGTCCAACGCCGCGCGAGCTGCACCGCCTCCATGTGCGCCTCTCAGGTTGCTACCGAAAACGAATATTTCGTCTTCCTTCAAACTTTTTATGACGGCTGGCGTGTAGTCAGGACGATCGATGCCGTTGAATGGGTTGCTCATGGCGAAAGTTTATTTAGAAATTGTTTAAATTTAATTAAAAACTAATTTGAAAGACCTGAAAAAATTTCTCTCTAAACATATTTAAAATATTGATTATCAGTTTGATAAGTGGATAAAAATTCGTAACTTTAAAG
>CALCUH010000161.1 GCA_937907165.1 uncultured Bacteroidales bacterium
CCATACACCGAAGCGACACTGCTCCGCGCCATGGAGACGGCGGGCAAACAGATGGAGGACGGCGAACTGCGAGACCTACTGAAGGAGAACGGTATCGGAAGGCCTTCCACCAGGGCTAACATCATCGAGACGCTCTACAAACGCAACTATATGCGCAAGGAGAAGAAGAACATCTTCGCCACGCAGACAGGCATCGACCTCATCAACACCATTCAGCAGGAACTGCTCAAATCGGCGGAGCTGACGGGACAATGGGAGAAACGCCTACGAATGATAGAACGCAGTACCTACGACAGCGCCACATTCATGACGGAACTGAAAACCATGGTGACGGAAATCGTGCAGAGCGTGAAATACGATAATGTGAGATCCATCACCATCGAAGAGAAAAAAGCGGAGGAAGAGACGAAGAAAAAAACATCCAAACCCCGCACGAAGACAGAAAAGAAAGAGAAGGCCGAGAAGCCTCAACAACCCAAAGCGGAAGCCGTTCCAACGGAAGCGCCCGCACAAAACGAAGAGCCGATGCCACAAACCATCGTCGGCATGACTTGTCCGCTATGCGGCAAAGGAACCATCCTCAAAGGAAGAACCGCCTACGGATGCTCCGAATGGAAAGCGGGTTGCGCCTTACGTCTGCCTATCGAAGCGGACGGAAAAGAGCAAAACGTCGCGGAGTTGTTGGAACAGATTAAAACGTTAAAATGACGGAGGAAATAAGCACCAAAGATTCTACTCCTAAATTTTAATATAGACATAAAAAAACGGAACCCACATCATGGATTCCGTTTATTATTTCTAATCTAATACTTAACCTAATCAAGGAATTCTCAAACCGAAACATGCGGAGAACGAACGACCTTTAAACGCAGGCTCCTTCTCATGAGCGTTCATGTTCACACAACCGATTTCAGCATTCACCTTCAACACCATGAAAGAATAGATGAAACGGAGACCACCGCAAAGACCGAAATCGAAACGGTTCAAACGGGCGTTGTCGCCACCATACGTATCATACTCCAACGTGCTGACGCCGAATTCCTGCTCATACAATTCTGAAGTTTGGGAATATTTACCTGCGATACCCACACCGAAATAAGGGCCCGCCAAAATCTGCAAACCAGCCTCACGCGAGAAAGGAATGTTAAAGGCGAATTCCAACGGAGCCTCGATAGACATAGCGTCCACATCGTAGAACCACTCATATCCATCGAAAGCCGTCGTGGTATAACCCTTGCTCTCGAAAGTCAAGGAAGGGCAGAACGAAGTCCAAGCGTAGAACAAAGGAATATCACCACCCACGCCTGCGCGGAACAAAGTCTTGTACTCAGCTTTCTTATCTGTGATTTTGCTATAGGTCACACCACCATCGATGATGAAATGGTTTCCATCGAATGGGGAGAACTGTCTATACGGACTAATTTGAGCGTTTGCCGTAAAGAGGCAAAACATAGCAGCTATTACCGCAAAAATCTTTTTCATATTGAATGTACAATAAAAATTCGTTACGTTTGACGGGTGCGAATTTAGTTAATTTTTATAAAAAACAAACCACAATCACTCACTTTTCTTATTTCCGTTGTCGGCACGGCAGACGAGTTCATCATTGACCATACGATACATATACTGCTGGATAGTGGCTTTCAAGCGTGATTCCATCTCCCTTTGAGCCGTCAAGCTATCCGCCACGTTGGCAACCAGCAACCTGTCCTGCTTAAAACGATAGACCGAGCGTGTCTTCTTCCCGTCAAAACAAAGCAACAACGAGTCTTGCACATATTGATAGAAAGGAGAATTATACATCACCGCCGCATCAACTACTGTCGAATCGAAACAATTCTTTCCGAAAGCCATATAAGGTTGGTCATAATTCAAATAAGACAAAACAGAAGGCATGATATCCGTCTGTTGGATAATCCTTTCGCTTCTACCCCTCAAAGAATCGTCAGACGGACAGAAGAACAGGATTGGCACCTCATACCTCCCCAACTGCGTCCGATACTCGTCGTGCGTCGTCTGATTCGTATGGTCGGCCGTGAAGACAAAGAGCGTGTTGCGATACCAGTCAGACTTGGCAGCCCTCTCGAAAAAGTGACGGAGCGCCATATCAGAATAGCCTATGCACTGATGGATAGGTTCCTTACCTTTCGGGAAAGAATCCTCATACTGAGCAGGCACACGAAACGGATCGTGCGAGGAAGCGGAGAAAATGGCAGTCATGAAAGGCTGAGGAAAAGTATCCATCGTTTGGGCGAAGAATTGGAAGAAAGGATCGTCCCATATCGCCCAAGTACCATCAAAGCAAGACTCATCATTGAACTCAGTCATTCCGAAATAATCATCAAAACCGATGGAATGTGCGAAAGACTGGAAACCCATGGAACCATTCGGTGCGCCATGGAAAAAGGCGGAATAATAACCTTTTCTCTTCAGCAAGCGGGGCAATCCGTCGACCGCATCAACCGCATAAGGCGTAGTGATGTAAGGCTCCACAAACATCGGGACGCTCGCCAAAACCGAAGGCATAGCATCAATCGATTTGCGACCGTTCGCATAGGTGAAGTCAGAAGTGTAACCGCATTGGAACAAAGAGTCCAAAAAAGGCGTATATCCCTTATAAGTTCCATCATCTAAATCCTTATTGAAGAGTCCCATATACTCTTTTCCGAAACTCTCCATGATAATCACCACCACATTCATAGGACGGAACACGTCCTCTCCCTTCGGCTGATGAAGCGGATTGAAGAAGTTTTCGGACGAGGTCAAGTCAGGAAAATAAGAAGGAATGGTAAAGCGTTGGCTACTAGCTGTGCGGACGACGCAGAAAGGCGTGTTGAGTACAATGGCGGTCTCCTCCGGCTTGTCGACATATTGCATAGCGTTCGACACCGCCAACGGACGGGTATACTTGCCGAATCCGCCGCGGGCGCCGATTACAGCCATATAGACAGTCAAGACAAAAAGAGGCACGCTCACCGCATAGTAAGTCCAACCCCTCTTTCCCGTATTCTCAGAGTGCGGATGATAATAAAACCTCACGAGAAGGAAAACCATCAAGGCGAAAAATAAGGTGGCATACCAATAATTGACCAAACCCGTAAGGATTATCTTACCGAGGTTGCCATCATTGGAGAACTCCGAAAAGAAGGAGAGCGTGGTACGTCTGTTCGTAAACTGATAGTAGATCGTATCGGCGGAATTCATAAAAGCCCCCAAGATATTAGGAACCCAATAGACCCATTTCGCCACATTCTGATAAGCGGGTTTCTCCCTGAAAGGGAAAGGAATCATCATCACCGCCAGATAGGCGACGTTCAGGTAGACGCAAGCGGTAAGGTCGAAACGCAATCCAGCCGCCATCAAATAGAGGAGACGGGAGCCGTCCACCATCGGATAAGAGGAAGAATTGACAAAATAGAAGAAGAGACGGCAGAGCGTCATCACCCCCATCGCCAACAAAAAATTGACGAAAAAAGCCGTAGCCGGCTCGCTTTTCAGCTTATACCAAAAGCCTTGCTTCATTCGAAGACCTCCTCACCAATCAATGTGGCGGAAGTGGAACTCAGCACCTTCACCTTAACGAAATCACCGATTTTATGGCTACCCTTAGGGAAAACAACCACCTTATTTTGGGAAGTGCGTCCAAACAATTGTTCTGCGGAACGCTTGGAGAAGCCCTCGACCAACACCTCAAAAGTCTTGTTGATATCACGCTCATTGCTAATCGCCGACATACGGGTCTGCAAGGCGATGATTTCGTTCAGACGGGCAATTTTCACCTCCTCGGAGATATTGTCAGGCAAATTCTTCGACGCAAACGTGCCCGGACGTTCCGAATATTTGAACATGAAGGCGGAATCGAAGACCACCTCCTCCATCAGGCTCAACGTCAGCTGTTGATCCTCCTCCGTCTCATCGTGGAATCCACAGAACACATCGGTCGTGATGCCGCAATCAGGAATGATGCGACGGATAGCCGCAATACGCTCCAAATACCACTCACGCGTATATTTACGGTTCATGGATTTAAGAATCTTATTACTGCCTGATTGCACAGGAAGATGGATATGGTGGCAAATATTAGGATAAGCGGCGATGGTCTGCAAGATGTCATCGTTCATATCCTTCGGATGGGAAGTGGTAAAGCGGATTCTCATAGTCGGATAGGCTTCAGCCACAATCTTCAGCAACTCCGCGAAAGAGACGACGGAGCCATCCTCCGACTTATATGCATACGAGTTAACATTCTGGCCAATCAAGACAACCTCCTTAAAGTTCCTCCTTTTCAAATCCTCTATCTCATTCAGGATGCTACGCACCTCACGGCTGCGCTCACGTCCGCGCGTATAAGGCACAATACAATAAGAGCAGAAATTATTACAACCGCGCATGATAGAGACGAAGCCCGAAATGGCCGCACCGCACAGACGCTGAGGGATGACATCCTTATAAGTCTCCGTGGTAGAGAGTTCGACATTTATCGCCTTCTCACCGCGTTCCACCGCACCAATCAGGTTCGGAAGATCCAAATATGCGTCGGGACCCACAACCAAATCGACCACGCCAGTCGCCAGCAATTCATCCTTCATGCGTTCCGCCATGCAACCGAGGACTCCGACCACCAAGCCTTCACGTTTACGCTTCAACTGGCGGAAGACCTGTAATCTGCCATGAATCTTCTGTTCCGCATTATCACGGATGGAACAAGTGTTCACGAATATGGCATCCGCATCATCCATATTGTCAGTCACCTCATAACCGGCAGTGTCCATGATGGCGGCCACCACCTCGCTATCAGCCACATTCATCTGGCATCCGTATGTCTCCAAGAATAATTTCTTCATCTTAATGTTCTATTTTTATAGGTTGCAAAGATACAAATTAATGGACTCATTTTTTATGATTCCGTTGTATAAATCGGCAAGTTGAGTTACATTCGCGACACACAATGAGAAAAATTTATGTTCGGAATAAAAAAAACAAATGACGAAGAGGGCAAAAAAGTAGCACTCAACGACATACAATCAAGTCATAAAGATGGCAATATGGTTCTTAGGACCGAAGGGTTGGTGAAAATATACGGCACCAGAACAGTAGCCAACAATGTATCCATCAACGTAAAGCAGGGCGAAATCGTCGGACTGTTAGGTCCGAACGGAGCCGGAAAAACCACAACATTCTACATGACGACGGGCTTGATCGTACCTAACGCAGGAAAGATATTCTTGGATGATGAAGACATCACCCAATTCCCCGTCTACAAAAGAGCGCAAGCAGGCATAGGATACCTCGCGCAGGAGGCCTCCGTATTCCGCAAAATGACGGTTGAAGACAACATACGCTCCGTCCTCGAAATGACGAACTTCTCCAAAGAATACCAAAAAGAGAAATTGGAGAGTCTGATTTCGGAATTCAATTTGGGTCATGTCAGGAAAAACTTGGGCGACAGATTGTCCGGAGGTGAACGTAGACGTACAGAAATCGCTCGTTGCCTCGCCATCGAACCTAAGTTCATCATGTTGGACGAGCCATTCGCAGGTGTAGACCCAATCGCCGTGCAGGACATCCAAGACATTGTTTGGAAGCTGAAAGGAAAGAACATCGGTATCCTGATTACCGACCATAATGTGGACGAAACCTTGTCCATCACCGACCGCGCCTACCTTCTCTTCGACGGAAGAATCCTTTTCCAAGGAACTTCAGAAGAGTTGGCGGAAAATCCTATCGTAAAGGAAAAATATCTCGGCGTGAATTTCGAACTGAAGAAGAGAAAACCGCTAAGCGAACAATAAACAAAAGGAATGACCATGAGAAACATTTTTTCGTTCACCGCCATACTCATGACGACGGTTTTCCTTTCATGCGCCCAGAAAGGCGAAGAAGTCAAAACAGCAAAGGGAGAGCCAGAGAGCACACCTCAAGAGAGTCTCTTGCCTTCCGTAAAAATCCCTGAATTTTCAAAGGATAGCGCCTTCGATTACATCGTCCGCCAATGCGAGTTCGGTCCGCGCGTGCCTAACACGACAGCCCACGAGCAATGTGCAGAATATCTGCTCAACAAGCTAAAATCGTTCGGGGCGGATGTCACCGGTCAGAAATTCACCGCCACCGCTTATGACGGGACGAAATTGAATAGTACCAATATCATCGGTTCATTCTTCCCCGACAAGGGACGCCGCATCATCCTCTTTTCCCATTGGGATTCCCGCCACATCTGCGACCAAGACGCCCCTGAATTTAGAGACAAACCTGTCATGGGCGCCAACGACGGAGCCAGCGGCGTAGGCGTTCTCTTAGAGCTTGCCAGACTGCTCCAACAACAGCAGCCTAACGTGGGCGTGGACATCGTGTTCTTAGACTCGGAAGACTACGGAGACCCAAGCAGCAGCACGGAAGATAGTTGGTGTCTCGGCTCCCAATATTGGGCAAACAACCCACATTACAAAAGGGTTCCGCAATATGGCATCCTACTCGACATGGTGGGTGGCGAAGATCCTTTCTTCGCAGTGGAAGCCACAGGGTTGAGATTCAACACAAAAGCGATATCCGACAAGGTTTGGGGATTCGCCCGTTCTTTCGGATTTCCCCAGTTTAAGGATCAGGTAGGCGGACAAATCATCGACGACCATGTCTATGTGAACCTAATCGCCAAAATTCCGACCATCGACATCATCGATTTTTCTCCAGAAAGAGGATTCCCTTCCACATGGCACACCCATAACGACACGCCTGAGCATATTAGCAAGACGACTTTGGACGCCGTTGGGAAAGTCATTACCAATCTGATTTACAGGGAATAAGCTTCAATCGGATTTTAGTCGACAAAAAAAAATCACATTCAGACTAAAAAAAGTTCGTTTTTCCTTTGGATATTCGCAAAAGAAGCGTACCTTTGCATCGCAAAACGGAAAACAAGACGTTTAAGCAAAGCCAAATGGCGGATTCGTCTATCGGCTAGGACGGATGCCTCTCACGCATCAAAGAGCAGTTCGATTCTGCTATCCGCTACTAAAGAGACCTCAAACGGTCTCTTTTTTTTATGCCTATATTCCTATACTACAAAGGGAAGCCTTGAAGCAATCCATCTCCACAAAGATTAATCATAAAAAAAGCAGAAAGATTATCGTTTAACCGTCCGACGTACCAAGAAGATGCTGAACTCGTACAAGAGAATGACAGGCAAAGCCACAACAATAAGCGTGAAAGCATCGGCGGTAGGTGTGATGACCGCAGACAAAACAAGAGAGACTACAATGGCATGCTTACGATGGGTGGACATCCACGATGCGTCGAACACGCCGAACTCAGCCAACAGCCAACAAACGACAGGCAGTTCAAATAATACTCCCATAAGCATACAAAGCGTCAACATCGTGGAAATGTAGGATTCCAAACTAATCATGTTCTCAACTTCCGCACTCACCTGATAGGTGCCTAAAAATCTAAACGTCAATGGGAACACCACAAAGTAAGCAAGCATCACCCCCACGGCGAAAAGCGCATAACCGCCGGAAACGACCAGCGACGCATACTTTTTCTCTTTCTCATACAATGCGGGGGAGACAAAATCAAACAATTTGTAGACTATATATGGGGATGCGCACAAAACGCCCGCACAAAAGGCAACCTTCACATGCGTGACGAACTGTTGCGCCAAACCCGTGTTTATCAGGCGGACATCAAACGGCTCCACACTTCCGCCCAACATTGCGGACAATCGGGCAAAGAGGCGATAGGAGACGAAATCACACTCTTTGGGAGCGAATACCAGAGCAAAGAGTTCATCTCTGAAAAGGAAAGCCGCCACAGCCGCCAAGAGCGTCACCGCCAAGACTCGGACAAGCGTTCCCCGCAGTTCATCAAGATGGTCCCAAAAAGTCATTTTTCCTCTTTGTCGGACTCTTTTTTCTCCTCTGATTCCCCAGGAGCGTCCACTCCGTTCATTCCATCCTTGAAGCTCTTCACTCCCTTGCCCAAGCCACGCATCAACTCAGGAATTTTCTTGCCACCGAAAAGCAATAAAACGACGAGCGCGATCACCAAGATTTCCTGGAATCCCAAACTTCCTAAAAAAAGTAATTTTGCCATACTAAAGAGTATTATTTTCAGTCATCATTTATACCTCAGGGAAGCACGCCATCACTCTTCCTCACAGGAAACGGCGAATCATCCGCGGAGAGATGGCAAAGATAATTATTTCCTTTGATTTTCACGCAAAAATAAAGGCGCCAACCTCACCGCTACGCCGCCAATTTTTATTATATTTGCGGACTAAAAAAATTAACACTGGTGGCATTTGTAAGTCACCAATAAAAATGATTGATATGATAAAAGTTACATTCCCAGACGGCTCCGCACGCGAGTATGAAAACGGAACCACTGGTATGCAGATCGCGGAAAGCATCAGTTCTCGCTTGGCGCAAGAAGTGCTTTCCATCAGTGTGAATGGTGAAGTGCGTGATTTGAACCGTCCAATCGACGAGGATTGCTCGGGAAAATTGCACAAGTTCGAG
>CALCUH010000162.1 GCA_937907165.1 uncultured Bacteroidales bacterium
ATCACCGCGCGGAGCGGTGGTTTACGTGATTAATGAACCCGACGCGCGTTTATCAGAGATACAACGGCTCCGGCGATTTCCTGCATCTTATCATCCACTTCTTGCATTTTGCAAGTCTTGCAGATTTTCCCCTCCGGCCAATCGGCGGAATTGTCGGCATTGCTGTCGGTTTTGGCGGAGCCGGTTTTGGTTTTGGTTGCGGCTTTGGTTGTTGTTTTGGTTGTTGCTTTGACTGTTGTTGCTTCCGTCTTGGTCGGATGCGGGCAGAAGTTTCAACATCTGTTCCGCGTAACGTTTGCCGAACTCTCTATATCCATTCGCGGAGAAATGGAATTCGTCGTTGGCTTTCTCCAATCCTTGAGAGGAGATGACGTAGGAGTTGCTGATGACGCTCGGCATCTTGGCGATGACGTTGTTGTGTCCGTTGCAGGCTCCGTCTCTGCGAGTCTCTCCCACCAACAAAGGAACGTCCTTAGCGCTCAGACCGAGTTGGCTCAACAGCTTGTCGTAAATCGCTTTCACACGGTTCGGCCAATCTTGTTGCATGTTGTTGGTCTCTCCTTGGTGGAGAAGGATTCCTTTGATCACACCGTCTTTCTGTGCCATTTGGGCGCATTCCAACAGACGCTTGTAACCGTTGTTGTTATAGTTGGCGGCGATTTGTTGCAGCCAGTTCTGCTGGGTTCTGACATAACTCTCCGCATTGTTTTCCTCGAAGAATTTGATGTCGCAGCCACCGACTGCCACTACGATGACGCCCACCTTGATGTTCTTGTTCAGTTTCTCCACCAAAGTGCGTCCGAAATAGTCCGTTGGCCCCAATCCTGAGTTACAATGCGCCAAAGGCGGGGTCGCGGTGTACCATTGTCCAAGCTTCCTGTTGCTGCAGTTGGCTGTGGACATCATCTGGAAACGGCTGTCGCATGACTGGTCCTGATTTTCCGGTCTTGCCGCTCCTTCCATGTTGGATTGTCCAAAGCATAGATAGATGTGGAAGTTCGGATCCGGATCGGCTGACGCCGTAAAACTCGCTCCTACTAACGATAGTAGAAGGTACAATAATACTGCTCTAGTGTTTTTCATAGGTGCTTACATTTTAATTGACGTGCTAAAGTAGGCTTATTTCTTTCTTTTCCTTTGGAAATTTGTGTCAATTCTAATGTCAATGTTGACACATTTGTTTCAAAGCCTATAATGACTCGTATTTCCAATTATTTGATTCGATTTTACCTGCTGAGCTTCTCGCTTACTTGTATTTTTGTATCGTTTAGGGGTTTAATTCTCCGATTCGTGTGATGTGAACCATCTTTCATAACGTTTTCAGCGTGCGAAAAAATGGTCAATCGTGGTTCTTGGGAGAGTCGTTGTCGCACTTTCGATTCATTGTCATCTATCACGATCTTATTTGGAAGTTTTTCATCCATATAAAATCAATTACGATTATTTGCGGAATGCCCTCACGTCGTAACAACCTGTGGAAGGCGGAAAAGCGTGTGAGGTAATTGTAAGATGGTTTTAGCGTAATATGTGTTTTTTAACCGTTGCCCGTAACAGGACAACGGTTTTTGTTTTCCCTCCTTTGCGGTTAGTCCATTCGATTCCGTCAATGCCTGCTTCTCTTCTGTCTGTTTGATTCCTAATTTTTTCTAGTGTAGATTCGCAGTATCTGATTGTTATGCGTTTTAATTATTTAAATCTAAAAATATGGAAACGAACATTTTTGAATTGTATGGCTGGGAATTGGGACTGGACGATGATTCCGTGACCAATTTCGCTTTCTGGCAGGGTGGGGCGGTGAAAGAATCCCGCCCGAATGACCTGCCTCCGTATGGAATGGCTGTTGATCTTCCTGAAGGGGAGGCTGCTCTATCTGTGGACGGTACCTCTTCCGACTCTCTTTCGGACGACTCTCTGCGCGGATTTCTTGGTGTGCCTCCGAATATCGTGCGGGGTGACGTTTTTTGATTTTAGACATTTGTTTTTTTATGTGTAACCTAAATGTTTTAGTTATGGAAAGCTTAAGTGATTTTGACGAGAATTATGGCTATGGAACCGATAACACGAAGTATGTATGCACTGTTTGCGGATATGTGTATGACCCGGAGATGGGCGATCCTTCTGGCGATATTCTGCCGGGTACTTCTTTTATGGATCTTCCTGCCAGTTGGCGTTGCCCGGATTGTGCTGTGAGAAAGGATTCGTTTGAGGAACAAAGAGAGTAGATGTTTGAAAAATTGTAATTCCTTTTGCTTTTTTTCGGTTGAATAAATCCATGAAATTTCCTATATTTGTTTTAGCTAGTTATAGGGATATTTATGGTACGATTGCGATTATTATTTTTTACAATCTGTTTTCTCTCTTCTGTTTTTTGCGGAGCGAAGGATTTGGGAGGTTTCGTTTTCAAGGTGGATGATGTGACGCCGGACACGTTTAGGTATGTCGACCGGAAATATCCGTATGTGCTGAAACGTTTGTTTAGCCGTGAGATGGTATTCCGCCAAGACTCGGCGCACGCGCAATTGATGAAATTGGCGCAAGCGGATACCTCTTCGTCAACGGCAGACTCTTCCGCCTTGGCAGGTGTGAAGAAGACCGATTCTGTTCAGACGGCACCCGTACAACCTTTGGCTCCGAAGGTTGTACCGATTCCTCATACTCATGATGTGCTCTTTTATCCAGAGACTCAGATGAACGAGCGGCTTTTGGGTGTCTGTTTTAACGGATTCCTCCAAACCGTCCATACTTGTTTCGCTCATCATAAGGGGTTGACCTTGTCGCCCGACGAAGTGTGGCTGGCGATTTGCCAAGGTGCCTCCATCCATTTTAATTTGAAGATGGATTCCCTGAAATCTTCTTTGTATCAGGCTAAATACCAGAAAAGGCAAACCATAACTGTCCAAAACGATTTCTTGAACGATGGCTACATCTATTGGGAGGAGTTGGTGGACTCCATGGCGCAGGCGACTCGCCAATACACGCAGAAGGATCTCTATGCGCAGATGGTGCAAAACTTCTCTACCACGACCCAACTGGAGAAGACCGCATATCAAATCACTTTGATGGATAGCCATAAAAAACATTTTGATTATATGGCGATTACGATGTGCGGCATACCTTCGGTCCGTTTGTTGGGAACGCCTGACGACTGGAAGAAGATTCTAAAGGCTTTGGACGGGTGGGATGAGTATGGCCTGGCATTCTGGACCCGTCACTTGAAACCTGTCATCCGTGAATTTGTGAATGCGAGTCAGGGCAATCCGGACATCTCTTTCTGGAAAGATATCTATAAGACACATGTTTCTTATGATGGTCAACTCATTTCGGGTTGGATTATCAAATTTTTCCCTTATGTCATTAAGCAGTATGATGAGGGTGGCTATATTCCTAATTCGTATTTGCAAGGCCATGATTATTGGATATCTTCTTTAAATGTCTCTAGTTTCCCTTCCGGAATCTCTGTGGCGCCTATGACGTGGATGAATTACGGAGAGTCGGAGAAGGTCTCCCTTTGCAGTGGTTTCGTGGGTATGCGGCAGCATGACGACGGCTCTTTGGAACCTGCCATCTCTTGGTATGTATGTAGGGGCAATATAGTTGAACCCAGCGACTATGAGGAAAAATTGCCTGATGAGGAAGAATGGTATTCCGATGTGCTGGAATATTGTGAATCCCCGGCGATTTACGATTCCGCCAAATTCGCGACACCCGAAATTAGTTATTCCTATCTGAGGGGAGAGGTGAATTTCTTTATGAAAAAGAAGTTGTTCATGGAGCCAAATGTGAAGGATACCCTTATAATTCTTGTGCTGCAGGACGGAACGGTTTCCCGCGCGTGGTTGAAAGGGGGGAATGCGAAGACGAATGCGGCTGTGGACGCGTTTGTGAAAAATATGAGCGGGAAGTATGTCCCTGGTAAAATAGAATCTGAACAAATTAAGATAAATTGGGAGTACGAAAATTATAGGCGAAAAAGAGAAGGACTTCCTCCGTTGGCGGAGCCCGAGAATATTCCGCTCATTAGTGTTAGTTCCATCGTGGTGATCCCGCTGAAAAGTGGTAAGTAGTTCGTGTTGTGTAATGGCAAATGAAAAGATGGACGGTCTTGTAATCAATGATATTTTTTTGACGGTGGAGGAGATGCGCGATAGGGAGCGTGTGCTCTCTATTGAAGGATGCGATGAGGCGCTGGCGGATTTCCTCTCCGCATGGTGGGATGATAATGGTTTCGTGGTGGGACATACGTCCGGCTCTACGGGAGAACCGAAGCGGATAGAACTCTCCAAACAATCCATGCGTGAATCAGCCCTCCGCACGAACCGCTTTTTCGGACTGAAGGCGGGCGACTCTTTGCTGCTCTGCCTCTCGTCGAATTATATCGCCGGCAAGATGATGGTGGTGCGCGCCATCGTCGGCGGTCTGAAACTCTTTGTGGAACCCGTTTCCTCTTCGCCTAAGGTCGAGGGCGAGTTCGATCTCGTCTCCATGGTGCCTTTGCAGATTCATACGTTGATGGAGAGCGGAAGCGGAGAAGAACGTTTGCGCCGTGTCCGTCACCTCTTGGTGGGCGGTAGTCAATTGTTGCGGGAGGAGTCTGAATGGTTAAACTCTTTGCCTGTGAAATGTTATCTTTCCTATGGTATGACGGAGACCGTCTCTCATGTGGCGCTCTCTGTGCTGCCCAAGAGCGGCGATGCGCTCTATGAGGCGGTGCCTGACGTGCTTTTTTCGCAGGATGAACGTGGTTGTTTAGTGGTTCGTGCGGATCATCTTTCGGGTAGCCCTTTTGTTACGAATGATGTCGTCCGGCTGCTGTCCGATAGGTCATTCGCATGGTTGGGCCGCTGGGATAATGTGATCAATACAGGTGGGGTGAAAGTGTTCCCCGAAAAGATGGAGAAGAAGGTCGAAGCGCTGATTCCGGAACCGTTTTATTTCACCTCGGAGCCCGACGCCAAGTTCGGACAGCGTGTGGTCTTGCGCATAGAGTCCGCTCCGTACGACACGGAAGCGTTGATGACCAAATTGTCCGAATTTCTCTCCCGTTATGAGATGCCTAAAAAGATTACGTTTCTTCCCCGTTTCGAACGAACCGCTTCGGGAAAGGTGAAACGCGTGTGATGGAAGAAAACAATCCGTGCAATTGTATATGATTGGGTAATAGTAATATATAATAACAAAAGGCAATAAAAAAGGAATGTTGCCTAAATGTTTCAAACGGACGGGCGTAACTTTGCGTTTTCGGTTTGGATTGTTTATTTTTGCGATTGATTAAATAAGATGTATATGTGGCATAAAATTCTTTTGTTCGCTGGACTCTTTTGCATCGGTCTCTCTTCCATGGGTGCCCAGAATGCGAAGCCAAGTAAAAAAGCTTATACGGATATGTTCGATAACCTATCCAAGACGCCCGCCAATTCGGGCAAGGTGGTGATTAAGCAAGATCCGAAGTTGAAGGTGTTGCTGAACGAGAAGATATCGGCAAACGATGATAAGGCGTTCGCCACGTTCTCAGGTTACCGTGTGCAGGTCTATATGGGCAATTTGCCGAAAAAGTCTAAGGTAGAGGCTTTGGAACGGGAGAAGAAGATCAAGGAGAAATATCCTGATGTTCCCTCATACCTGATGTTCTCCTCGCCTTTCTGGAAACTGCGCTTAGGAGATTTCCGTGTGCAGACGGACGCTATGGTGTTCGCTCAAAAATTGTTGACGGACTTTCCTGAAATGCAGGGTGAAGTAGTCGTGGTGGATGATGTCACTCGTGATACTCGATTCGAATAAAAAATGGATATGAACGAAGATCTACAAATTAAGCCTTGGGAATTGGCTAAATTCCCTAGCAAGGAGTTGACGGATAAGTTAGCTCCATTGTATGCCGAAGCGATTTCATTGATTGGCGAGGATGTGAACCGTGAGGGGTTGAAGAAGACCCCCGAGCGTGTGGCTAAGGCGATGCAATTTATGACGTATGGTTACAAAATCAATCCACGCGACGTGTTGGAGTCTGCGGTCTTCGAGGAGGACTACAAACAGATGGTTATCGTGAAGGATATAGATTTCTATTCATTGTGCGAGCATCATTTGTTGCCTTTCTTTGGCAAGGCGCATGTCGCATATATCCCTAATAAAAAGATTACAGGTTTGAGTAAAATCGCCCGTGTTGTGGAGATCCTTTCTAGACGTCTGCAGATTCAGGAACGCCTCACGACGCAGATAAAGGATTGCATCCAAGAGACGTTGGATCCGATGGGGGTCATGGTCGTCATAGAGGCGCAACATATGTGTATGCAGATGCGCGGCGTCGAGAAGATGCACTCTATTACAACAACCTCCGATTTTACAGGAGCCTTTAATGCGGCGAAAACCCGCGAAGAGTTTATGAACCTTTTAGGAAAGTGATTGCCCGTTCCATTTCTTTTGGTTCGCTTTCATTGTGAGAAGAATAAAGATGGTCATTGCGAGGAAGAGTAATCCCGTGATGACCATCGCTTTTAGAGATGGTAGGGAAGTGTCGGTACCGAGCGCCTTTTGAGGTGTGCTCACATAGGCGTAGATGATGACGAAGGCGTTGTTCATGAAGTGGCAGATCATCGTGACGATGATGCTACCGCTATAGAGTAGGAGATACCCTAAGAGCGCGCCGAGGAAAAAGCGAGGGAAGAACCCGAAGAATTGCACGTGGATGGCGCTGAAGATGAAGGCGGTGACCCAGATGGCTATGTGGTCGTTTTTCACTTTTGCGCTGAGTGTTTGCTGGATGACTCCTCTGAACATCAACTCCTCCCCGATGGCGGGTATGAGGGCGATGACGATCAGATTGATGATCAACCCCGGAATGGTGTGCGTGTCTAGGAATTGAAGCGTGAGCACTTTCGCACTCTCTTCAGACTCCTTCATCCAATTCTCCACGCTTTGCAATGATTCGGGCAGATGCATCCCTTCGTTCCAGACGCCGACGACGTTGATGAAGGGGTAGATGACGATGATGGACAACAAGGCCAAGAATAGCAGTCTTGGATCCGCCATCTTCAGGTTCAGAAACTTGCCGGGTTCCTTCGTCGTGAGGAAGGCGGTGAGTAGTGGCGTGAATACGAAGATGCCGAAGGCACTGAAAAATTGGAGCATTTTGAGCGCTTCCACACTCTTGTCGTCCCAGTGAAGAAGTTTGGAAAGCAATGAGCCGAAGAGACTGAAGAAGATGACTCCGAATAGAAGTATAAAAACAAAAATGACTATTTTTTTCCAAAGCGGAGACTCCGCAAACATGCCTTTAAAGGTTATCCATTCCGTTCTCATAATCTGATGTATTGATATCTGTTACTAATTTTTTTGCTGTTTTGATGACTAATGAACTTTCGTAGCCTCGGGATAGACCGAAACGGATGAGTTTCCCTCCGATTTCGTAAGGCGTCTTCCCTTTGATGCTCCCCAGTTTCTTTTTGAGAATCTCTTCCAATTGTTCGGAATACGCTTCGTCGGGTATTTGTCCGATTGCCTCATCGATGAAACGGGTGGCTATTTTGCGGCTCTTTAATTCTCTGATAATCCTGCTCTTGCCCCAGTGCGACAAATTGTGTTTATCTCTGACGAATATATTGGCGAAGCGCTCGTCATCGATGAAACGCTCTTGCACAAGGCTGCGGATAATCTTATCCTGCACCTCCTCTTCGACTCCCCACTTCTGCAGGCGATCCTTCGCATCCTTTTCGCAGATCTCCCGTAGGGAACAAAGGGCTTTCAACTTTGTCTCGGCTTGTTCCGGCGTTATCTCTTTTTGCATCGTATCATCCTTTCCTTTCCTTCTAAATCCTCTTTAATGATAACATCCTTATAAGCTTTGTCCGATAGCATCTGAGCGGTCTCTTTCCCGAGGTGTTCGTTGATTTCAAAATATAGGTATCCTCCGTTTTTCAGGCATTGAAGTCCGTATTCCGCAATCGCTTTGTAGAAGAGAAGCGGATCTTTGTCTTCTACGAAAAGCGCCAAGTGCGGTTCGTGGTCCAATACGTTTCCTCTCATCTCCTCTTTCTCCTCCTCGGTGATGTAGGGAGGATTGCTGACGATGAAGTCCAATCGCTCGAAATGAACTTGGGGATGGCGTATGTCATCCAATAGGAAATCCACCTCCGTGTTTAGCGAGGTGGCGTTCCTTCTTGCTGTGTCGAGTGCGAGCGGGGAGACGTCCGTCGCATGGGCGGAGAACTTTTCGTTCAGATATTTTAGGGTGATGGCGATGCAGCCGCTTCCGGTGCCTACGTCGAGGAATGAGCCTCCCTTGTCAAGGAAATCGTCGGAGATCCAGTCCACTAGTTCTGCGGTCTCGGGACGAGGAATCAGAACGTTATGATTCACTTCGAACGTTAGTCCGTGAAATTCTCCTTCCCCCAAAATGTATTGGAGCGGTTCACCTTCAGACAATCTGTCCAAAATGTTTTCCGTTCGCAATTGTTGCTCTTCCGTCAGCGTGTCGTGCCTGCCGACGAGCAGGTCCGTCATGCCGCAGTCGCATACCTTCTGCAGAACGATATAGGCGATGTTCTTCGCCTCTCTTGCCGGGTATAATTCGGAAAGAGAATCTTGGAAACGGTTGAGCCAATCGTTGATCATTGGTTTTCCTCCTCCATATACTCTTGCGTGTCGTTCACAGGATCGCTATAACGGGCGAGAATGTATCTTTTGTAGTAAGACAACGCCAAGGAGGTGGTCGGTAAGGCGATGATTAATCCAAGAACCCCGAACACCATTCCGAAGATGGAGAGGGAAAGCAGGATAATCGCCGCATTGAGCCCCATCCTCTTACCCATGATTTTAGGAACCAAATAGCCGTCTTGGATGATTTGGACGACGACGAACACAGCGATGAGCCCCAAAAGATGGACCCACGGCGAATTGCCCGATTCCGCCGCATGCACAAGTGCGAGAAGAACGCAAGGTGGAATGCCCACTACTTGGAGATAAGGCACAAGGTTAAGTACTCCGATGAGCATACCCATCGCCAAAGCCATAGGTAAGTCTATGATGAAGAAACCGGCGGAGTAGAGTACCGCCACGCACAACGCTACGAGCGCCTGCCCTCGGTAATATTGTTTCATTCCCTCTTCCATGTCGCGATAGAGCGTTTGGGCGAATGTCCGGTATTTCGGAGGGATCAGGGCGCTGAAGTATTGGGTAATCTTCTTATAATCCCTTAATATAAAAAAGAGGTATATGACGGTTATGAATATGCCGAATAGACTTCCCGTTATGCTGAACGAGTTGGATATAAAAGACCATAGGTGCGGGAATATGCTTTTCATCATGTCCATCATATTGTCGTTGTTCATAAGGTCGGCGATGTTGTTGTCCCTGATGAAGTTTTTAAGCATGATTTCCCACTTTTGTGGAATAATGCTACTCTCATTCTCGGCAAGTGCGTAATTCACCACAAACTCTTTCAATTTTATTGCTTCTGATATGAAATGAGGCGTTAAAATGTAGAAAATGGTGATAATGAGGGCGGCGATGACACTCATCACGATGAGGATGGAGACGCTTTTGTTCCCTAGTTTCATCTTTTTTTGGACGAAATAAACTAAAGGATATAAAATATAGGCTAACAGCCATGCGAGACAGAAGGGGATGAGTACGGGACTTAGGTAATTGATTAATATAACGGAACCCACCAACACTGCGATGATAATTATCAATCTTACGGTGCTGTCTAGCGTGAAAGGCTTTGAAATTCTACTCTTCATTGTTAAAAAAATGTTCGAATATAGTGCGTTTGTAAAGTTTTTTATATCTTTACGCGATTATTTGCAAATATACGGAGTTTCTTAGAATCTTCATTGGATTTAGGAAGGGAAAAGAAAAAAGTTATAGACAAAGCGTATGGACAGCAAGGATTTGATGAGTCTTATATCGGAAGACGTCAGAGAGTTATCTCTTCTGTGCAGCGGAATATCGGAGATGGAGAGTGTCCCATCTTCGGTTTTACGTCTCGCAAAAGACAAGACCTCTTCTTTGAGGCAAAGAATTGAGTTGCTGGAAAACTATCAGGATGCTTTGCAGGCTTGTTCTCCCCAAGAGGGGAAATTTAAAGTCGAGAAGCCTGCGGCGGAGAAGAGCCAAGATGAAAGGCTTGCGCTAGAGAATCAAAAAGACTTCCTAGAGGAGGTGGTTGTCCAACCTATAGTGACGAAGGTGGAAGAACCGCAGGCTCCTGAAGAATGTTCGACAGAGGTCGAAAAAATGGAACTCGAGAAAGTGGTGGATAAAGTTGAATGTCAGGCGAACGTGGAACAATATCATCAGGAAGAGGGAAATCTCATTAATGATAAAAATTCGGATGTTGTGCCATGTGAAAAACACGATACGGTTGTCAATGCGGAAAACAAGTCGCATGGACATGAATTTGGAAGTGTCCGTACCGTTTTGGATGCCAATCGATCGACCAGACGGGTTGAAAGCCGTTTCGTCCAATCCTTAAAGAGGGCTATTACGTTGAATGATCGAATCCGTTATATAAACGAATTGTTCGGAGGAGATGCGGAACTGATGTCGTCGACAATAGCTGCGTTGGACGGAATGAACTCTTTGAAGGAGGCGAAAGACTATGTGAAGTGGAATTTCTCGTGGGATGAGGAAGATGAGGCGGCGTCTGATTTTATGAGGTTGTTGGAGGATAGGTTTTCATGAAAAACGCTGGAAAACTTTATTTGGTTCCGACACCGGTAGGCAATTTGGAAGATATGACGATGAGGGCGGTCAGAATATTGAAGGAAGTGGACCTGATCCTCGCGGAAGATACTAGAACAACAAGCGTGTTGCTCAAACATTTTGAAATTGAAAAAAAAATGATTTCCCACCATAAGTTCAACGAGCATCAGACAACGGAGGGAGTTGTGGATCGTTTGAAGAGGGGGGAAAACATAGCTTTGGTGTCCGATGCGGGTACACCGGCTATTTCGGATCCTGGATTCTTTTTGGTGCGCGCCTGTGTGGAGGCGGACATTGAAGTGGAATGCTTGCCGGGTCCGACGGCGTTCGTGCCGGCTTTGGTCGATTCAGGTCTCCCTAACGATCGTTTCTGCTTTGAGGGCTTTCTCCCCCAAAAGAAAGGACGCCAGACAAAAATGAGGGAATTGGCAGAAGAACGCCGAACAATGATTGTATATGAGTCTCCTTTCCGTTTGGTGAAGACTTTATCGCAACTGTCCGAAGTGATGGGACCGCAACGTCGGGTCTCCGTCTCTCGTGAAATATCGAAGGTGCATGAACAGACAATTCGAGGCACGCTGGAGGAGGTTGTCGCATATTTTACCGAACATGAGCCGAAAGGTGAAATTGTCATTATATTAGGTGGAAAACCTGATCACGAGGACAAGAATGTTGAAGAGTAATTTATTATTAATGTTAATTTAAATTTTTATAAAATGAAGAAAGTAATTTTAGGTGCGTTTATTGCATTATTCGCAGTGTCTTGTAACCAAGACAAAATCGATGAGTTGACACAGCGTGTTGATTCTCTTCATAAGGCAGATTCTGTAAAAGATGAGAGAATTAACAACTATATGGCTCTTATTTCAGAAGTTCAAGCTAACTTCAGAAACATCAAACAATCTGAATTGAATATCGTTGATGAGGCTCAAGGTGCGGAAGGCGTTTCTGCTGATAGCAGACAAAAGATCCAACAAGACTTCGAGACTATCCATCACGCATTCCAAGAGAATAAGGTGAAACTTGACTCTTTGGAGCAAGCTTTGAAGAAAGCAGAGGGTAAGCTTCCTTACTTGCGTAACTTGGTAGCTGGTTTGCAAAAAGATTTGAAGGCAAACGAGAAAACTATCAAGGATTTGAAAGATCAATTGAGCAAAAAGGATATCCAAATCGATTCTTTGCATGACCAAGTTGAATCTATCAACGCTCTCAAAGATTCTATTGACAAAGTCAGCGAAGCTCGTTTGCTTACTATGACAGCTCAAGACGAGGAGTTGAACACTGCATACTATTTCTTGGCTAACAAGAAGACTTTGAAAGAGAAAGGTTTGAAGAACTTGCAAGGTGCAACAATCAATGAGAGCCTTTGTACAAAAGTTGATATTCGTGAGTTCACTGAGTTGCCTCTTGGCGCTAAGAAGGCTGTCATCTTGACTAACCACCCATCAAATTCTTACTCTTTGGTTAAGACTTCTAATGAGGATAAGAATTTGATTTTGAAGATTACTAACTACAAGACTTTCTGGTCTGTATCTAGAAAATTGGTCATCCAAGTTAAGTAATTATTGGGTAAAACTTATTTGAAAAGAGCTGTCCACGAAAGCGGACGGCTCTTTTTTTTCTTCCAATGTAATGTCCGCCTGACTATTCCCGGGTGAGTTGTTGACAAAGTGTTAACAACCTGTTCATTCTTGTGTTGATATTGAGTTCGATGATGTTGCTGCGGATTTTTGAGGAAACCATTATCTTTGTTATTCAAAGGCGAGCGGATATACGGCTCCCTTTTTTTAATGTTAATAATTTGATGGCATGGATTTTTTTCGTAGGTTTGTTTTACTCCATCGAAAAAAGATTCAATAAAACCATTTAAAACTTAAAAGTCATGTTCAAAACCATAATAGAATTATTAGCCCATCAGGAGTGCGTGATTGTCCCTGGATTCGGAGGATTCGTTGTGAACGACCATCTGGCGGAGATTAGGGATGGTAAGTTTATGCCTCCTCGTAAGGAATTGGTCTTTAATTCTCGATTGGTCCATAACGACGGAGATTTGGCGCATGCCATCATGGGTGTTAAGTCATGCTCTTTTGAGGAGGCTACTCAATTTATTTCGAGTGAAGTGTCTAACATTTGGTTCGCTTTGAAGAACGATGGCGTATTCATGGTCCCGGATTTTGGTGTCTTTACGTTAAAGTCAGGAAAGGTGTCTTTCTTACAAAAAAATTTGGGAGTGGCTAGTGACGAATCTTTCGGACTGGATGATTTCTTTTTCCCGGTTTTGGATAAAAACGATCCAAGGGCATTGGTGAATAATCCATCAAGGATCACGTCGGGCGGTTCTGCGAAGACTGCGCTTATAGCAGTTGCCGCTGTGTTGGCGTTCTTGCTTGTCGGTCAACCTGTCCAGGACGTTTCCCAACCTAATATGGCTTCTTTGCTCCCGAATATAACAAATTCTCAATCTTCTATTGCGAATGAATTGGAAGTTAAGAAAGCGGAATTGAACCAGGTTCAATCCGAATTGGAGGCTTACAAAGGTGCTGACGCTGATTTCTATTTGATTACGGCTGATTTCTCCGATGAGGAATCAGCATACGATTACATGCACAAAAACGGATTATGCTCGTCTTTGTTATGTATCCGACAACATTATTATTTGACCGTGTTTTCTGCCAAAACGAAGGAGGCGGTGGATAGTTTCTGTCTCTCCAATGAATCGACGGATTGGTCAGATGCTTATATCTTGTCTGTCTCGAAATTTAACGACGAATTGGAATGATAAAGATTAGCGATAGTGATTTGCGTAAGGCCGCTGAGGCTGGAATGGATGAGTTCCTCGCTTTGTTCATTGATAGGTGTTGGGCGGAAATGGGCGGCGAACTCTCTGCTGAGGGTATGGCGAAATTGAACGGTTATCAAAACACGTTGCTCGCATATTCTATCTTTCGTAACGAGATGAACGACGGTGGTTTCGTCCAACTGATTCAAAACGGATATGGAGGCTATTTTTTCCGTAACCCGTTCGCGAAGGTGGTGCGCCAATGGGGCGCTAGGGATCTCTCTAAGTTGGTCTATGCCGCTAAAGATATCTATCAGGCTAATCAGGAGGCTTTGGAGCGCGATTGTACCGATGAGGAATTTCTTGAGAGATACGTCGATTTTGAGGTTTTCGATGAGCTGGAGGAGAAGTTCTTCATGATTGAGGAGGAGACGACCGCTGCTATCGCTCGTTTTGTGGACGAGAATCTCGAACTGTTCGCTGAGGTGGTAGCTGACTGATATTCCCATCCTTACTTTCCATCCATTTTGTTTAGTCTTCTATAAAACAAAAATTATATTTTCAATTTAATCATTATTTTCACTTGTGTGGAGACATTGCCTTCCATCGTCTCCGTGCCTGTTCCGATATGGTCCCTCCCGTCGGTATAGATGAACCATCCCGCTTTGGCGTTTATTTGTACCTTGTCCGAGCGTTTCCATGTCATGCAGAGCGCTATTCTGTGTCCTTCTCCGTAGTGCATCGGGAAGGATAGGGTATAGGGAAGATCTTTCTCGTAGATATAAATCCTATTGTTATAATCTTTCGCATGGAAGTAGGCGTAACGCAGTGCGGTAGATAAGTGGAGTGGCCTGACGTTTCCTGAAATCATTTGAGAGAGAATCCAACCATAGGTAGGAGCGTTTTCGGCGACGTCCGAACGGTTCCCTTCGGCGATGGCTTGTACTCTCCACTCTCCGATTTGCGTGTTAAAGGTCGCTCGTAAAGTTTGTTTCGCATTGTGCGCTTCCGTTTTCTCTTTATACTTGTATTTAATCGTGAATAAGCTTGCTTGGGTGGCTTTACATTCCGTCTGAACGCAGAACTCTTGTCCAGAGGAGGGAACGTCTACGGAGTAGAGCGCCCATGGAAATTTGAAACAGTCCGCATAGAAAGCGAAAGTAAGTCGTTTGATAGGAGAGAACCTTGTGCGTAAGTAAATGCCTTGCTCGTTGCCTATCTCTGAATTTTCCGCGAACCCTTTCCCATAGTAGGATTGATAGCCATAGGCGTAATATCTTTGCGCTATCGTGATTTCCATGCGTGAGAGCGGGAAGAGGGAGATTCCGTTCATGGTGGCGAAATGTCGGTTGGCGTCGAAGGCGAATTCTCCGTAGAAGGATGCGTGCCTTAGCCTAAATTTGTAGTCTGTTCCGGTGTTCCAATGTCTCTTCGTCTGTGATAACTTAAAATGGTTGTAGGCCTTCTCCGCCGGATGTAAGACACGGGAAAAACCGTAGAGTAGGAAAGTCTGCCCGATGGTAAATTTCTTGTGTTGGTAGCGCAAGTTGGCGCCTAGCGCATATTGGGTGTGGTTGCCCTTTTTCTCTATCTCTGAAGATGTTCGGTGGAGTCCGTCCGTTTTGAATGATGATATATCCTCTCCCTTGAGTGTGGCGTCTCCGCTCTTGAAAGATCCGAAAAGGGAAAGGCTCGTCTTCCCCAAGAGTAGGGTGGCTCCCGCTCCTCTGAAGAAATCCGTCTCGCCGGTTGATGCGTAGCGTTTTAATCCTTGGACGTTTTTGTAGGCGGTGGATACGCTGGCGTTTTTCCCTAGGATGGAACCTGTGCCGACCACCAATCCCTGACCGAAATTGGCTTTGAAGTCTCCCAAACAAATTTGTTTTATGCGCTTGAAGTTGATCGCTTCCGCGGAGAAACTCACGAAATCGAAGCCGTGTCCGTTCTCGCTCCATTCGGCTTCCCCGGCATCTTTCTCTCCGACAAGCGCAGCTTTAAATCGTTCGGATGTGAAGAGGTGTTTCGCATAGTAATGGTGCGGAGAACCTGCGTACTTGGAGACGCCGTTCGAGTCGGACTCGTATCCTTTTTTGTGTTGGAGGTAACGGTCGCAGGCGATGTGGATTTGCGATTCGCCCCGACGAATCATTTCAGCTATGCTCTCTTCCCTCTCTCTCTTGTTGATGACCACGAAGGGAAGAATCTGACGAATTTTATCCTCTCCGAAATCTGGGATGTTCTTGAGCTCGTAAAGTGTCTGATAGTCACCGTAAAGTTTTCGATGGAGCACAAGATTGTGTGCGTCGTTTGGGGTGAGGAAGGGGAGTTGCTCCCAATCCTCTTCGTCCGCCGAGTTCAGGTCTATTTTTTGTTCCTTTAATTCGTTCAGGAGATCCAATAGATTCTCTACGTCGAATTGCTCTCCGTCCTCTTCCTGAAAAGACTCTATATCTTCCAAGAAAGAGGAAGAGAAATCATCTTCTTGCGAGTAGGCGGAAAGGAATATGAGTGAGAGGAATAATAACAGGTGTAATCTTTTCTTCATATTAAATTAAAACAGGTGACTTATTCCGCAATCTAACACATAACCGAGGTTGCGGGTCCATCTTGCGGCGAAATCAAATGAAAAATTCTTTTGAACGAATCCGACCCCGAACGAAGGAATGATGGGCGGTCCGGACGCCCCGCATCTTAGAATGAATTTTCCCATGTCATATTCCGCTCCGAAATGAATTCTCCAACTCTCCAACGTGTTCCAACGTGTTTCCATCGCACAGCTGACATGCTCTGAAAAGTGGGTAAGCCATCCGATGGTAAATCCCCTTCCCTCAGAAATAAATTGGTCCGTTGCACTTCGTAATCCGGCTCCGAATAGGTTCTCCGCTTTGGTGTAAAATTCGTGTGGCGACTCGTTGTGATATTTTGCGAACAGATCGCAGATGAGGAACGTCTCCCGTTGAAGTAGACCTTCATAGTAAATACTTTTTAGGTTTAGGTTAATGCCTAATGACCAACTCCCGCTGATTCGTTTCCCGATGGCGGTACGAAGCGAAAGATTGTTGTACAACTCATAGCCAAACCACTCCATGTTTGCGGCGAAAACTAAGAAACGGGTGGGCAAAACTGTTTCTAGTCTGTAATGACTGAGCTCTTTTGCCAGATAATGGTTGCCGATGGTTAGATGGAGCGACTTGTCTTCTTGTTCGGCGATGGAGACGGATTCCGCTCCTCGGTCGTAGATTAAGCAACTTCCTGCTGACGAACGAACACATTCCTGTAGAACGTCGGAGGAGTGACAAGAGAGAGAAATGCTAAAAAATGCAATCAAAAAAGGATAGGCTCTCATTTTTTTTTCTAATCAAATTGTTTTGCATACATAATATGCTAATTTTGCAAACAGCAATCTAAACAGCTATAGATGGTGACAAAGATATTAAAATATCTAATTGTGTGCGCATGTGTGTGCTCCTTTTTTGATGTCCAAGCTCAGGAAGAGGAGGAGGTTATTGTGAATTATCGTGTGCCTGCTATTGTTGATGAGAATGGAGATACTGTTCCTAATATCCTATTGCCTCAATTCTATGTCTATCCTCCGTTGGTGTTTAAAAACGAGAAGCAGGAGAAGTTTTATTGGAAGACAGTGCGTGATGTGAAAAAGACGTTGCCTTATGCGAAGCTCATCTCAAAGATGTTGGTGGATATCGACAGGGATATGGCGGCTTTGCCTAATGATAGGGCGCGTAAGAAATATATGGAGGACAAGGAGGATGAACTGCTCGATACGTATAAGCCGATATTGAGAAAATTCACATTGTCTCAAGGGAAGATGCTGATTCGTTTGGTGGATCGCCAATGCAATAAAACATCCTATCAGTTGATCAAACAATTCAGGGGAGGCTTCCGCGCTGTCTTTTGGCAGGGGTTCGCTAAGATGTTCGGTGCCAATCTGAAAACGACTTATGATCCGAACAATGAGGATGATCGGATCGTGGAACGTGTCATCACGTTAGTGGAGGCGGGTCAGTTATAATGCGCTTCTAGGAATGAAAATCTTTGTAAATAAGATATTACCGCCTAAGGGGTTTATAGCCATCAATCTTTTCGGTTTGTTGTTTGTCCGTAAAACTTATGTATCAAGGCTGAACAAGCAGGTCATTTGGCATGAAAGTATCCATACTGCCCAAATGGTGGAGATGTTGTTTGTTTTCTTTTATCTTTTTTATCTGTTGGAGTGGCTCTATTGGTTGGTTCGCAAACTTTTCAACCGTTCCATCTCCCCATATAGAAGTATCTCTTTTGAAAGGGAGGCTTATGCGAATGATATGGATGCGGATTATCTCAAGCGTCGTAAGCATTATTCGGCATGGCGCTATTATTTTCGGAAGGAAGGATCGTCCTGATCTGTCGAAAAACAAAAGCCCCAAGGCTTTCGCAATGGGGCTTGTCTTATGGATAAGAGTTTGTTATACCAAACTTCTAATCAATGTTTCTTTGTCGCCTGCCAATAAATCCATAGGAGCTATTTCCGGCAACGTGTAACAGCCAGGACGTTGTTTGACGACTGCGCGGGCGCAAGAAGTGAGCACTTGTGCGGTCAACGCAGGGTTGTTGATGTGCATGCGGAATTCGAACAATTGGTTCTGAGTCTTTCCGGAAACACCTTTCCTCTCGATCAAGACGCCATGTCCCATATCTTTGCAATCATCCACGCTTTCCACAGGAATCACGTGAAGTTCATCGTGTGCGAAGTAGTCGTCGGCCTTCAGCTCGTTGTAGATTTGCTCGACGGTATAGCCAGGTTCCATCTCCACGTAAACCATACGGCTGTGGATGCTTTGACCCTTTGGAATGGTCATGGACAATGCGTTTTTCACACCATCTTTGGAACGAGCTACCACAGAGTGCCCCATGCTCATTCCTGGTCCGAAATTCGTGTAAGTCAATCCTTTAGGAGCCATCGCTTTGAGAAGCGTGCGGATGATGGAGTCTGTTCCCGGATCCCAGCCTGCGGAAATGATGGAAGCGACGTTGTTTTTCTTACATTCGGCATCCAACATTTCGTGAACGTTCCACAATTCTCCGTGAATATCATAACTGTCTACCGTGCATATGCCTTTTTGAACCAATGCTTTCGCCATTTCAGGACAACTACGGGTCGGACCGCAAACCAAAGCGACGTCTACTTTCCCTAACTCGTCTATGTTGGAAACCACTTTGATTTTTGCTAATTCGTCAGGTTGTTGACCGGATGCGTCGCGGCGTACGACACCCATCAATTCCATGTCATTGGCAGCGAGGACGGCCTCTACTGCGAAACGGCCTATGTTACCATAGCCGATTACTGCAACTTTAATTTTCTCCATAAAAATGAATGTTTTAACAGGTTTTATCCATAAAAAAATCCCCGAAGCGAGAACACGACGGGGATTTCTTTTCATATCGGTTGATAAGATTATACCAAACCTTGAGCTAGCATCGCGTCAGCAACTTTTACGAAACCGGCGATGTTAGCGCCCTTAACGTAGTTAACTGTACCGTCAGCCTCTTTACCATATTTTACGCAGTTGTCGTGGATGTTCTTCATGATGCCTTTCAAAGTCTCGTCAACTTTCTCAGCAGCCCATGAGATACGACCTGAGTTCTGGCACATTTCAAGACCTGAAGTTGCAACACCACCGGCGTTAGAAGCCTTACCTGGAGAGTAAAGGATCTTAGCTTGGATGAATGCGTTGACAGCCTCTGGAGTAGAAGGCATGTTAGCACCCTCAGCTACGCAGATGACACCGTTCTTCAACAATGCCTCAGCGTCAGAACCGTCCAACTCGTTTTGAGTTGCGCAAGGCATAGCGATATCGAACTTAGCCAACTTCCAAGGACGTGCGCCCTCGAAATATTTAGCTGAAGGATATTTGTCAGCATATTCCTTGATACGACCACGACGAACTTGCTTCAAATCGAAGATGTAGTTCAACTTCTCCTCGTCGATTCCGTCTGGATCGTAGATTGCACCGTTTGAGTCAGACATAGTGACAACCTTAGCACCCAATTGAGTACATTTTTGAACAGCGTATTGTGCAACGTTTCCAGAACCGGAGATTGCGACAACTTTACCCTTCAAAGAGTCACCCTTAGTCTCGAGCATATATTTTGCGAAGTAAGTTGTTCCGTAACCAGTAGCCTCAGGACGGATCAAAGATCCACCGTAAGAAAGACCCTTACCAGTCAAAACACCTACGAATTCGTTCTTCAATCTCTTGTATTGACCGAACATGAAACCAACCTCACGTGCGCCAGTACCTATATCACCAGCAGGAACGTCAGTGTCAGCGCCGATGTGGCGGAACAACTCAGTCATGAAGCTTTGGCAGAAACGCATAACCTCATTGTCTGATTTACCCTTAGGATCGAAGTCGGAACCACCTTTACCACCACCCATTGGAAGAGTAGTCAAAGAGTTCTTCAAAACTTGCTCGAATGCCAAGAACTTCAAAAGACCCAAGTTTACAGAAGGGTGCAAACGGATACCACCTTTGTAAGGACCGATAGCGCTGTTCATTTGAACACGATAACCACGGTTGATTTGGAACTCACCCTTGTCATCAATCCAAGGAACACGGAAGATGATTACTCTTTCAGGCTCGCACATTCTCTCAAGAATCTTAGCCTGTTTGTACTTAGGGTTTGCCTCGATGAATGGCATCAAAGACTCTACTACTTCTTGGACAGCTTGGTGGAACACAGTCTCGCCTGGGTTCTTCGCAATCACTTTGTCCATGAATTCTTTTACATTTGCATCCATGATGTTAATGAAATTAACGTTATAAATAAAAAATAATTTACTTCTTTTGATTCTTTATTCTTAAATCGGGTGCAAATATAGACATTTTTCTTTTAACTGAAAAATTTTACCTTATTTTTTCGAACAAAATCCGCCGTTTTTTCTCCTTTGTGCTACATTTTGACAGAAAAAGGCCTTTTTTTTGAACAAAGTGTAAGCTAATTGTCTCCGGAACGCGATGCTATTCTTGACTGGGTGAACAAATGATATTTCTTTCGCCCTTTTGGGGAATGAATGGACAGTTAGTCTAGCGGCGGATTTGAGTTCGTTGTCGGATAAAGAAATCTCTCTCCCATAGAATTATAGGGGAATAAGGTGTCTGGTAAATATGGGGATTGATCTATTTCTTCCTCTTTTGCCAAATGTTCCATGCGGCGATTGCTTGCCCGTGGAGCATTTCCAACCCGTTTTTTGTGGTGGCGCCCATCTCTTTTGCTTTGTGGCATAAAAGCGTCGTTTCTGGGTTGTAGATGAGGTCATAGACCAAATGTTGACGGGACAGGTATTCCGTCGGGAAAGGAGGCATCTCGTTTGTGTTCGGGAAGGTTCCTGCGGGAGTGCAGTTGACGATGAGCTTGAAATCGTCTATTATCTCTTTGTCAAGATCGTCGTAAGAGATGATTCCCGCTTTCCGTTGCCGTGAAACGAGTTGGGTTTCCATACCTAGTTTTTTTAGGACGTGAAGAATGGCCTTGGATGCGCCTCCGGTCCCCAATATTAAAGCGCGGGAGTGGTGGGGTTTCAGTAAAGGTTTAAGGGAGGATTCGAAGCCGATTGCGTCTGTGTTGAACCCTTTTAGAATCGTCTCCCCGTCGATTTTGTTGAATTGAATGGTGTTGACGGCGCCGATTTCCTTTGCGTTATCGTCTAAATCGTCTAAGAAGGACATGACTGATTCTTTGTATGGAATGGTGACGTTCAGTCCGAAAAGATTTTCTGTTTGCGCAAGTTGCGTGAAATCGGTAATGTCGGGTAGCTCGAAAAGGTCGTATCGAGCATCGATTTGTTCTGTCCTGAATTTCTCGGAAAAGAAGTTTTTCGAAAATGAGTGGACAAGTGTTTTCCCTATTAATCCGTATTTCTCCATTCTTATTTTGTGAGGTTTTGAATCTTGGTCATCTCATTGCTGACGATAAGGGTGCAAGTGTCTTTCCCTGTTTGGAAATATGCTGTGTCTTTATTCAAATTCATCTCTATTCTATTCCCTTTGTATAAGAAGAATAGGGAAGAAAGACCTGATATTTTTTGAACTTTGTATTTTTTCTCGCTTTGGAGCGTGTCGTTGTAGGTGTAGATACTAACGGCGCCGATACTTTTCGTTTCTCCTCTTAGAATGGTGTCGGCCGACCTTGTGGCGTTCGCTCCTGAGATTAGTTTCAGATGGGAGGTCGCGAATATGGTGTCGTCCAACACGTTCTTAACGCAGTAGGTGTAGTTGTCTTGTAAAGAAAGTTGGAAATGCTTGTCTTCTATGTTCAACAGGTAGATGCCCTCTCCGTCAATATCGAGAGGACCTTCCCAGTATTTGCGGAAGGCAAGTTCTTCGGACACTTTTGAACCGCTGGTGTTGGTGGCGAGCATGTGGGGAATTTTGAATAGGCTGACGCTCGTTTCTATGTTCCAGACGTCTTTACCCTCGATATCTCTCCTCTCGGCGATCACCACACTGTCTCCGATGGACAATTCAATGGAGTCTGTCCTGGTCGATCCCTCAATGTTGTATGAGACCAGGATGGGTTCTTCGATTGTTGTCTTGTTGGTGATGATGTATTTATAATCTTGCTCGTCAGGGTCGCATCCTGCTAGTAAGAGAGAGAGGGATGCGAGGACCAGGAGAAGTCTGTTTTTCCGCATAATGTAAATTTTCATGATTCTGTTTTGTTTATGCCTTTTAGCTTGGGGTCATTCTCCGCTTCTGGGCAATAATTAATAAATGTCATGTAATTCATGGCATCTGCTTCGATTGCTTTGTTGAGGTTTTTTACGCACATCGGATAGTCCTCTGTTTTGTAAAAGGAGATGGCTAGTACGAGGGGAAGTCCCTCGATGTCAGCTTGCATCATTTGGACCTTTTGGTAGTAGTGGAGTGCGATATCGTATTTTTGCTGCTCCGCATATAGATTGCCGATGCGTAAGATAACGTTAGGCTGATCCTCGTCGAGGGCCAAAGACTTCTGGTAACAATAGATGGCCATTTTGAATTTTTGACCGATGGTGTATGCATCCGCCCGGTATCTCCAGAAGTCGCTGGTGGCGCCTTTTAGTTTGAAGAGTTTTTCCACATATCTTAGTGCGCCTTCTTCATCTTCTAATTCTAAGCAACAGATGCATAATCCTTCCCAACCTGCCGCGCAGTTTTTGTCCAAATCCACTGCTTTGCGATAATATTTTTTTGCCGTGTTGAAGTCGTAGGTCTTCCCGTAACACTCTCCGAGTAGGATGTTTGTGTTGGCGCTTTCTCCGGTGAGGTCCGCGTACTCTTCAAGAGCTTCGACCGACTCTTGATATTGCTCGCAACAAAGAAGGGCGTCCGCCTTTTGGAAAAGGGATTGGTAGTCCGATGGCTTGATGGTGTAGGCGTAATCGAATGCCTCTGACGCTTCCGCATAATGCTCCAATTTTAAGTGCAGTTGTCCGATGCTGAACCATGCTTCGTTGGAGTAGGGGGTCAGATCCAATATTCTGTTGTATGTGTCAATCGCTAAAGATAGCTCCTCTTTCTGTTCGAGGCTGTAAGCCAACTCGAAAAGAATGTCCGTATTGTTCGGGTCGTTTTTCTCTGCTTTGAGCAGATAGCGGATGGCGTCGTCGAACATTCTGTTGTCGTTAAGCGCGTATGCGATGTTTAGGCAGATCCCGTAATCGTATTCCGCACCATCTTCCAGACTTTTGAATGTCTTCATGGCTTCGTCTTTTTGACCGGTGCGTAGTAGAATTTCTCCTTTCAGTAAGACGGCGTCTTCGTCTCCCGAATCTATGGTTTCTATGTATTTGATGATGGAAAGAGCCTCTTGGGGTTGCCCCGTATCCGCATATAGTCTTGCTTGCTTTACGATCAGGGACGTGCTGTTCGGATGAAGTTTTCTTCCGTATTGGATGGCGTCCATAGCCTTTCCCGGCATCTCGTCATCCATATAGTGGTTGATGATGGTCTCCATCTCGTCCACTTCGAAATAGCCGGGGGTGCCGCCTCTGACGGAGTTCTCATATCTGCTGATTACTTCGTCTTCGCGTTTCCCAATATTTGGATATCTGTCCTTTTTCATTGGCGGATTTATCCCTTTCCCCTTATAATTGGTGCAAAATTAGAATATTAGACTTATTTTTTAACATGGTATGTGAAAAACTTATTAACATTCTTTTGAAAGTAAGACACATAGCATTATTTTTGTGGCGAATTGGCGAGATATATTGTGGAATATATTAACTTTGTGGGACTTATGAGGAGCCCCGTTGCGAGGTTAAGAGTAAGATCCGACATACTTTAAGTGGCTGGAAAACACTTTTTTTGATGTGGATATTAACAGGTTAATAACAATTTAATAACAATTTAATAACAACAGAAGAGTTCATGAGAAGAATTTATTTAACGATGCTGACGATGCTTATGTCGGCAGCTGCACTTTGGGGAGAGGCGCAGGACGGTGTCCTGACTGGGTCGATTTCCGGAAAAGAAAAGTATGCGGCGGGTAAAAACAGCTATTTGCTCGACGAATACAAGGTGGATGTGGCATATAAAGAGGTTATGGGTGATCCTGTTTGTACGGCTAGTATGACATGGACCCGCAATAATAGTTTTACGGTAAAGACGAAGAAAGTTGCCTATGCGCAATTGGAGTCTTACCCTGATTTGAAAGCACGTTATGATTTGATTACTCCGAAGTCTGTGGAGTGCGTTTATACTATCATGTTCTATTCTGAGAGTTCGAAGGCGTATATCGCTTCCGCAAAGACTAAGTTGAAACTTGATTTGTTGGAGAAGGCTGGCTCTACGGTCGCTCCTCTAATTCCTGAACAACTGTCATGGAAAGAGTCTTTCTATGATGTCGTGGTCGGTCAACAGGACGTTAAGAAACCGGGTGTGATTATCCCTAATACGGTGCTTGACGAGTTTTTCAAGAGTTCCAGAATCACTTCCGGCAAGTTGGATCCTAAGGCTTCTGGTTTCGCTTATGTGGGCAGCATGCGTAAACTTTTCAGAACCGCTTCCAGAATCGATTTGGTGAATACTTCCGTTACTGTCAAGTGGAATGACGAGGATTATACTTATGTCGCTGACGAATTCAACAAGAGAAAGACCGCTGAGGCTTTCTTGGCTAAGAAAGATACGGCTAATGCGGTTAAGACTTATACGAACAACAAGAAACGCGAAATCGCTGTCAGTGAGAATGCTCCTTATTTCTGGAGAACTACTTCTATGCCTTACGAGATTTATCTCGACGCGATTGAAACGGGTGACGAGTTGTATGCTCAACAGAAGTGGGATGAGGCTCTTCCTTTCTATCAGAAGGCTGCTAAGTCTGACGAGAAATTCGCATATCCTGCAGACCGTGTGGCTAAGATTCAAAAATATTTGGCTGTTAAGTCTAACAGAAATGTGGGCGATTTGGAGTTGATCTTCGTTGAAGGTTCCGGAAGCATGAAGTCTTTCTATATCGGTAAGACTGAGGTTACTCAAAGACAATGGATGCGTGTCATGCACTCCAATCCATCCACTTTCAAGGGAATGGGTAACGCTGACGCTCCTGTGGAGAACGTGACTTGGGAAGAGGCTATGGCCTTCGTTAAGAAACTGAATGAGCAAACGGGTATGAAATTCCGTCTGCCTCGCGGCGACGAATGGGTTTATGCCGCTAAGGGCGGTAAGGTGACTGTCAATACCCAATTCAGTGGCGGTGATAATTTAAGCGATGTGGCTTGGTGTACATACAACTCGGAGGAGAAAACTCATAAGGTGGCAGGAAAGACACCTAACGAGTTGGGTATTTATGATATGACGGGTAACGTAGGCGAGTGGGTCGTAGATCAATTCAACAAAGATACTCGTTATGTAAGGGGTGGTTCTTGGTCTGACGACGCTTCCGACTGCGTGGTAACTTCTTCCAAGAATTTCTCCGCTAAATATAAGAGCGGAAATGTTGGTTTCCGTGTTTGCCAAGACGAATAATCCATTTGTAAAAAAAAGTTTACAGTATAATGAAAAAGATTGTATTATTTTTCCTAATGGCAAGTAGCACCTTGACGGTGTTTGCCCAAAATAAGAATATAAGCTCTGAGGAAAAGCTCGCACGCAAGAATTATTATAAGGCTGTCGAATATTTCGATGCTGGTGATACTAAGTCCGCTGTGAAGTACATCGATTTGGCTGAGAAGGCGCTGAATAAAACTAATCCTCGTTTGAGTTACGTGAAGGCTAAGGCTTTGTATAAGGAGGGTGATTTGTCTGGTACCCAGGCTGCTTGCACGAAGTATTTCGCTTCAAACCCTATGCAGGATAACGGTTATTTCGAAATGACCCAAATCTTGGATGATGTGACTTCTCAGTTGGCTGCCGCCGCCGCTCAACGTAGAGAAGAGGCTGCCGCTCAGAGAGAGGCTAACATCGAGGCTGCCGCTCGTGCTGAGGCTGAGGCGAAAGAAAAGGCTGAGGCTAAGGCTTCCGCTGCGGAGAGACGCGCAAAGGATGCTCAGGATCAAATCGCTATCGACGCTAAGATCGCTGAGGAATACAAAGCTGTTCAGGCTTCGAACTCCAAGGATCAATACCAAGAGTTCATCTATAAGTATCCGTCATCTAAGTTCGCCGCTACTGCGAAGTCTGAGATGCAGAAGAAGTGGCCTGCTCCTGTTCGTGTGATGAGCAAGAACAAATATGGCTATCAGTTGGGTAAGAATATGGTTGTCAAGGCTAAGTATGATAACGCTTCTGAATTCAATGAGGGTCTCGCTCGTGTGGGCAAGTCGAACAGGTATGGTTTTGTTTCTGAGAACGGAAAGGAGATTATTCCTGTCCAATTCCCTGCCGCTAGCAATTTCAGTTACGGATTCGCAGCTGTGAAGAGCGCTGAGGGTGAATGTTATTTCATCGACAAACAAGGCAAGAAGATGAATGACCAAGTGTATGCCGACGCAAAGGCTTTCAACGAGGGTTTGGCTCCTGTTCAAACCAACGATAAGTTCCTTTATGGCTTCATCGACACGAAGGGTAACATGGTTATCGACCCTGCTTATAACACATCTTCTTGGTTCTTCGAGGGATTGGCTGCCGTTTCTAAGAATATCGGTGGCTCTAAACTCTTCGGTTATATCAACAAAGAGGGGAAAGCCGTTACTGATTTCATCTATGATGAGGCGAAGGATTTCAGTTGTGGTGTGGCTCGCGTGAAACGTAACGGAAAGTTCGGACTGATCGACAAGTTTGGCGCTCCTATCACGGATTGTGTTTATGATTATATTTCCGATTTCGCTAACGACGGTTATGCTTTGGCGAAGAAAAACAATACTAAGATTTACTTGGACCGTGAGGGTAACACATGGGCTAAGGCAAATGGTAAGTATGTGGAGGTTAAATTCTAATCTGAATTATTTCTGATTCTTGCAAGGCGGCTTTTTAGGGTCGCCTTGCTTTCTTTTTTCTGAGGTGTCGAGTATGGACGAATTGCAAATTCAAAAGGAAAATGAACTTATTGAGGCTGAATACCAGGCTTTGCTCGGTGATTATTTGGCTTCGAACCATCGTCAGAAGGTGGAGATTATAGAGACATGTTTCATGATTGTCCTAATTTATCAAAGGAATTTAAAAAAGCATCAAAGTATGAAAAAGAAAAAAGAATACAAGATTCCACATGTTGAATTTGTAGAAATCATTACAAATACAATTTATACATCTTTTCATCCATCTGTTGATACTTTCGAAAATGGTCCTGAAATTATTCATAGAGATTAATTATTAATTATGAAAAATAAGAAAGTTTTTAAAGAACCAAAATTGTATATTATTGAATTACTTAAGGAAGATATCTCATTAGCTCCATCTCCTGGAACATTTCATGATGGTCCTCATTTTGTTGACTTCGACAATGACGAATTTATATATTAGTAATATTAAATTTTAATTATGAAAAAAGAATATAAAGAACCAAAAGTA